>DASQAH010000191.1:0-2619 GCA_035635835.1 Gemmatimonadales bacterium | reverse complement strand
GGGGGGGGGGGGGGGGGGGGGGGGGGGGGTACCGCAGTACGTATCGCGGGCGGGCGAACCGGATGAAACCGTCGCGCCGCTCCCGGGTCAGCGGCCGGTGACGTCCATTACCCAAATGTCGCTTTGGAGGTCTCCGAGGGTCAGGTAAAGCTTCCGGCCAAGAACCTGGAATCCGTACCGATGCCACGGCCGCGTGGGGTCGTCGAATCGGACGTACACGCGGGGCGGCCCGCCCGTGACCGACACCCCATTGACGCTGCGGACGACGCCGCTCGAGTCCAGCCCCAGGTAGAACAGGGACCGACCGTCGGCGGACCAGCCCAGAGGGGTGGTCGCGGAGACGCCCGCAGCATCCACCAGGACGCGCACCTTGCCCCCTGCCCACGGACCGAGAACCACTCGGCCCTGACAGGCGCACGCCAGAAAGCGACCGTCGGGCGACCAGGATGGGAAGCCGAGATCCGCGCCCCGCAGCGTGTCTTGCCCCAGCACCACAGGCAAGGCGCGAGGGGCCGACCAGTGGCCGTCGGAGCCGCGCGAAGCGACTTCGAAGCGACCGGTGGCAGTGCCGAAGTCGGTCCCCATGCCCAATGCCCGCCCGTCCTGGCTCCAGATGGCGATCCGATGATCCGTGCCGCTCGTGACCTGGGTCAAGGGGCCACCGTCGGCCGACACGGTGAATATCTGGCGCCGGCCACCACGGAAACCGTGCATGGCGATCTCGCGACCGTCGGGGGACCAGGAGGGAAAGAACACCGACCCGGAGTCGTTGGTGAGCTGTTGCGGCTCGCCGCCGTGGAGACGCATCCGGTACATCTGCTGTACGCCGCCGCGGTTCGAGTCGAAGGCGAGCCATTGCCCGTCGTTTGAGACCGCAAAGCTCTCGATGGTCTGGTTCCCCGTGGTAACCGGCTGCGCCTGCGCAATCGACACGGCCGCTCCCGCGGAGGGATTGATCGACCAGACGTTCGACGTCTCCGTGAACTGGGCGTACGCGAGACGGGTCCCGTCTGCCGATATGCCCATGGTCAGGGCGCTGAGCCCCGTCGTGAGCTGCGCGGGGGACCCCGACGGACGGCCGGAGCGACTGAGGGCCTGCTGGAAGATGTCGCGCCCTCCCGCGCGGCTCGAGAGATAGAGCAACGACCGCCCATCGCGCGTCCACACCGGGCTGGCGTTGAACCATTGCTCATCCGTCGCGCGCACCGGGGCTCCACCGGCAGCGGCCACGGTCCAGACGCTACTCGGCGCGATGTTCCCGAGCGTCAGGGGCTCGAGGTAGCGAAAGTTGTTCGACACGAACGCAATCCGCGCTCCATCGGGGGACCAGGTGAAGGAGTGCGGATCCGGGGAGATCGTGACCAGCCGCTTCGTGCCGTCATCCAAGGAGCCGATATAGATGGAGTCACCCGACGCGAACACGAAGTGCCCACCATCAGGCGCAACCGTACCGGGCCTCGTCTCGGGAGAGGCAGGCACGAGCAGGCGCGGCGATCCACCCAGCGCCGCTACGACCTCGATGCCCCGCTGCGAGGAGAAGAGCAGCCGCCGACCATCGGGCGACCAGGATGGCCAGCGCTGCCAGCCACGGGCGTCTCGGATGACGGCAATCGGTGTGCCCCCCTCGAGCTGTCGGACGTAGAGCCGCATGCCCCCGACTGGGCCAGCTACATAGGCGATGAGCTTGCCGTCGGGGCCGAGGGCGGGATCGATCTCGAGTCCGGGGTCTAGCGTCACCTGCATGCGATGCCCCAGCTGCACCGGGGGCGGCTGACGGCGCGCAAGCAGGAGAACCCCCGCAACGACGAAGAGGCCGGCTGCGGCCGGAGGCAGCCAGCGAGCGAGGCGCCTGCCGGCGGAGGAGCCGGCGATCGGCCGCGCCGCCGTTGGCGTCGTGCCGCCGCTCGGCGTGGCGAGTGGCTCGAGCTCAGCCAAAAGGGCATCGGCGCTTTGCCACCGGTCGGCCGGCCGCTTCTCCAGGCACTTCATGATCACCTGCGAGAGCGCCGGCGAGCACGCGGGCCGTCGCACAGCAAGTGCGACGGGCTCCTGGGTCACCTGAGCCGCGAGGATCTCGGCCGTGCTCTTCTCGATGAACGGCGGCCGGCCGGCGACGAGCTCGTAGCCCAACACTCCGAGCGCGTAAATGTCGGCGCGCTGGTCGATGTGCGGATCCGCCGCGGCCTGCTCCGGAGCCATGTAAGCCGGCGTTCCGATCGCCATCCCAGTCGTCGTCACGCCTTGGGCGCCCGCGGCCTCGCTGACCGCCTTGGCGACGCCGAAATCGCTCACGAGGGCGTGACGCCCCGAGAGCAGCACGTTGTCCGGCTTAATGTCCCGATGGACGACGCCTCGGGCGTGGGCGTACGCCAGGGCGTCCGTGACTTCGACGAGGATCTTTACCGCGTCATGGATCGGCAGCTCACCCTGACGGGCAAGTCGGTCGCGGAGGGATTCGCCCTCCACGTAGGGCATGACGTAATAGAGAAACCCCGCGACTTGCCCCGAGTCGAGCAACGGTAGGATGTGCGGGTGCTGGAATCCGGCGACGGTCTCGATTTCCTTGCTGAACCGCTCAGCACCGAGCGTCGCTGCGAGCTCGGGCTTCAGGACCTTCAC
>DASQAH010000190.1:0-8280 GCA_035635835.1 Gemmatimonadales bacterium | reverse complement strand
TGGCCAGCCGCGGCGACGGGGGGTGGAGGGGGGAGCGCGCCCCGCCCCGCAGCGCGGACCACCGCGAACACGGCCGCGCTGTGCGCGAGGATCGCAGGCTGGGCGTTGTGGGTGGCGGTGAGCTCCTCCTCGGGCCCTGCGAACATGAGCCGGCTGAGGGCGACGCCCAGCGCGGCGTCGACCGCCTGGAACGTCTCGCGCGCCATGGCAAACCGCTCCGCGAGGTCCTTGCCCATCCCGACTTTTTGCGCGCCCTGGCCCGGACAGAGCCACACCACGGGCGCAGGCGCTACCACCGCACGACCATGCTCGCCCACGTGAAGCCCGCGCCGAAGGCGCAGAACATCACCGTCATCCCCGGCGTTAGCCGGCCGGTCTTCACCGCTTCGTCGAGCGCGATCGCGATCGACGCCGCCGAGGTGTTGCCGAACCGGTCCACGTTCACGTAGACCTTGTCCATCGGCACGCCGGCGTGCTTGGCCGTCGCCTCGATGATGCGGATGTTGGCCTGGTGCGGGATCAGCAGGTCGATGTCCCCGGCGGCGAGCCCGGCGCGCCGTAGCGTCTGGTGGCACGCGTCCGCCATGGACAGGACGGCGGCCTTGAAGACCTCGCGGCCGGCCATCTTGATGTAGTAGCTGTGGTCCTTCAGCAGCGTCTCGCTCGGCGGGTGCGACGCGCCGCCGCCCGGCCGGTAGAGCAACTCGGCCAGCGTGCCGTCCGACTTGAGGTACGATGACAGGATCCCGCGCGAGCCCGTGCTGGGGCGCAGCAGCGTCGCGCCGGCGCCGTCCCCGAACAACACCGCGGTCGTGCGGTCCGACCAATCCATGATGCTGGTGAGCTTCTCGGCCGCGACGACCAGGACGCGTTCGGCCTGCTGCGCGGCCACGATTCCCTCGGCCACGCTCAGCGCGAACACGAACCCCGAGCATGCCGCGCCCACGTCGAACGCGGCCGCGTTCTTGGCGCCCAGGATCGCCTGCAGGTCGCAGGCCTGCGAGGGCAGCAGCCGGTCAGGGGAGGCGGTGGCGTAGACGATGGCATCGAGGTCGAGCGGCGTCAGGCCGTTCTGCTCCAGCACCTGCAGCGCTGCCGCCTTGCCCATGCAGGCGTTGGTCTCTTCCTTGGTCGAAACGCGCCGCTCCCGGATGCCGGTGCGCTCGCGGATCCACTGGTCCGAGGTATCCAGGATCTTGCTGAACTCGTCGTTGGTCATGATGCGGGGGGGAGCGTAGCTCCCCGTGCCGGACAGCTCGGCGAATGGACGCTTCATGCGACGGCGCCTCCCTGCGCAAACTCCGCCCCGATGTCCTGACTGAGGTGGCTCTCCACCATCTGGACCGCCACGCGCACGGCGTTGCGGATCGCCTTCGCAGGCGAGGAGCCGTGGCAGATGATCGCGACCCCCTGGACGCCGAGCAGCGGCGCGCCGCCGTAGGTCGAGTAATCCAGCACCTCGAGCACTTTGCCCATCTCGGGCCGCTGCAGAATGTCGGGCGCCTCGCGATTCACCAGCGCGATGAACACGCGCGCCGCGGACTCGTAGAACTTGAGCACCACGTTACCCACGAAGCCGTCACACGCCACCACGTCGAGCGCCTGTCCCCGCGCCTCTCCCGCCGGAATGTCCCGCCCCTCGACGTTGCCGATGTAGTACAGCCCGGTGGTGGTCTGGAGGAGCCGATGGGCCTCCTTCACCACCGCGTTCCCCTTCTCGTCCTCCTCACCGATGTTGAGCAGCCCGACCGCAGGCCGGGGCCGGCCCAGCACGTCGCGGGCGTACACGGAGCCCAGGTGCGCGAACCCCACGAGCTCGCGAGCGTCGCAGTCCACGTTGGCCCCGGCGTCGAGCACCAGCACCGGCTGGCGGGCGGTGGGAAACAGCGTGCCAATGGCAGCGCGTTGCACTCCGGGGTGCAGCCGGAGCATTAAGGTGCTCGCGGCCATCACGGCGCCGGTGTTGCCGGCTGAGATGAAGGCATCGGAAGCGCCGCTCTTCTGCAGCCCCAACCCGACGGCGATCGAGGAGTTCGGCTTGCTCCGCACGGCGGCCAGCGGCTTCTCCCCCATCCCCACGACCTCGGGAGCCTCCACGATCTCGAGCCGGCTGCGGTCGCCGCGTGGAACGCGGCGCAGCGCCGCCTCGATCTCCCCCGTGCGCCCTACCAGCTGGACGCGAAACGTCGGCGGGAGCTCCCGCAGGGCCTGGACCGCGCCCTCGACCTCCACCTCCGGGGCGTAGTCCCCGCCCATTGCGTCCAGGGCGACGCGGATCACGTCAGACGTCCTCGACCTCGACTCGCTGTTCGCCGTTATAGTAGCCGCACGTCGGGCACACATGGTGCGGGCGCTTGAGGTCGCCGCATCGCGGGCACGGCTGCAGCGTGGGACGCTCGGCCCGATAGTGCGTGCGACGCGCCCGCTTCTTCCGCTTCGATGTTCTACGCTTGGGAACGGCCATACGTCATCCTCGTCACTCGCGGAACCTGTCCTTTTGGGCGGCCAGCTTCTGCCACCGGGGGTCGGTGGCCGGCTCGCACCCGCAGGGGCCCGCGTTCAGGTCCTGGCCACACCGCGGGCAGAGCCCGCGGCAGTCGTCGCGGCACAACAGGAAAGTGGGGGCCGCGAGCACCAGCTCTTCACGTACCACCGGCGTGACGTCGACAAGCGTCGCGTCCCGCGGCAAAGGATAGGTGTCCGGATCATCCTCGGTCTCGGGGTCCTGGCTGAACAGCGCGCCGATATCCACCGCCACTGGCAGGCGCACGCTCGTCAGGCAGCGGCGGCAGTCCCCGCGCACCTCGGTGTTGAGCGATCCCTGCCAATAGAAACGCCCTTCCCCGATCTCCTGCAATTTGCCATCTACAACGACAGGCCGGGCGAGCGCGAGGCCCAGCCCGGCGAACAAAGGGTCGTCGGCCGGGAGCTCACCCACCGTCCGGCACGGCCCCCGGGCCAGCTCCCGCAGGTCGACTTGCAGCATGGACAGCGAAGCTAAACCCTTGTGGCACTTGCGTCAAGCGAACTTCCCGACGCCAGCTCCGGGAAGAAAAACGCCACCTCCCGCGCTGCATTCTCCGCGCTGTCGGAAGCGTGAATAGCGTTCCGCTCCTTCGACTGCGCGTAGAGCTTGCGCACCGTGCCGGGCTGTGCTTCGGCGGGATCGGTCGCGCCGATCACCCGCCGCAGGTGCGCCACCGCGTCCTCGCGGGCGAGGGCCAGTGCTAGGGCGGGGCCCGACGTCATGAACGTGACGAGCGGCCGGAAGAAGGGACGCTCGCGGTGCACGTCGTAGAAGGCTTCGGCCTGATCCCGGGTGAGCCGCACGAGCCGCGCGGCGCGCAGCTTGAACCCCTCCGCTTCGAGCAAAGCGAGGATCTTTCCGGCATGGCCCGCAAGGACGGCGTCGGGCTTGATGATGGCGAGCGTGAGCATTGTCATGGAGCGGCGATCAAGCGTCGAATCAGATCCGCCCGCGTCAAGAATCCGACCACAGTCCCTTCGCGCACCACCGGGAAGCGGTCGACGTCTTTGCTGTTCATCAAGTTCGCCACTTCGGAGAGGGTTTGCTCCTCCGACAGACATAACACCGTGCGCGCCATGGCCTCCTTGACCAGCAGATGACGAGGGTCGGAGCTGCCGCGCTGCAGTTGCGCGGCGGTGGGGGCGCGGAACTCGCCGCTCTTGGTCCGCTGCAGGTAGCTCGGGAGCAGATGGCGCAGCAGCTCGCGGTGCGTGACGATGCCGACCAGCGCACCGGACTCGTCCACCACCGGCAGGGCACGCACGTCTTGCTCGAGCATGAACGTGGCGACCTCACCCAGCGTCTGATCGGGCTTGGCCGTGTAGACGTGAGGCGTCATGACGTCCCGGACCGTCAAGTGCGTGGGCAGCTCGATGGCTGAGAACGCGGCGAGCCCCACCACCTGCTCCGGCGTCTTGGCGGCGAGGAGGGCCAGCACCGTCCCCGGGTCGCTGAGCGCGCGGGCGAACGCGCCCACGACTTGCAGGTAGGTCGGTGTCTCACGTGGTGGGGCGACGATCAGGATCACCACTCGCGCCGTGCGGTGAGGATCTTTTTCCCAGCGGATCGGCGTTGGGGCGATGCCCACCGCCGCCACCAGACCGGGCGCCGCCTCGGTGCGGAAGTGCGGCAAGAAGGCGTGCTCGCCGACGCTGACCATGTCTTCGGGCCAGGCGTGCTTGATAACGGCAATGAGCCGTTGCGGCTCGGTCACTGTGCCCGCCGCAATCAGGCGCTCGGCCAGCTGCTCCGTGGCTTGCTTCACCGTGGCGGCGTGGAGCGGCACGACCATGTGCTCGGCCCGCAGGATGTCGGCGAGCTTCACAGTCGTTCTTTCAGGAGCGGCACGACGTCGGCGGGCCGCTTCATCACGCTGATGCCGGCTGCGGCGAGGGCCTGCATTTTCTCGGCCGCCGTGCCACTCGCACCCGCGATGATGGCGCCGGCGTGGCCCATGCGGCGGCCCGGAGGTGCCGTCTGCCCGGCGATCAAGCCGACCACGGGCTTGGTCATGCCCCCCTTGACGAACTCGGCGGCCAGCTGCTCGTCGGTGCCGCCGATCTCGCCGATCAGCACGACGGCCTCGGTCTCCGCGTCGGCCTGGAACGCCGAGAGGCAGTGGATGAAGCTCGTGCCGATGATCGGGTCCCCGCCGATCCCCACGCAGGTGGATTGGCCGAAGCCCTGAGTCGACAGCTGATGGATGATCTCGTAGGTGAGCGTGCCACTGCGTGACACCACGCCGATCTTGCCGGGCGTGCAGATGTTGCCGGGGATGATGCCCACCTTGCTCTGGTTCGGGGAGATGAGTCCCGGGCAGTTCGGCCCGATGAGCCGGGCGCCCCGCTCACGCACGAAGGGCATGACCTTCGTCATGTCGAGCACGGGGATGCCCTCGGTGATGCACACGACCAGGCCGAGCCCCGCGTCTACGGCTTCGAAGATCGCCGAAGCGGCGAGCGCGGCAGGCACGTAGATCACCGAAGTGTTCGCCTTGGTCTCCGCCACCGCCTCGGCCACCGTGTTGAACACCGGCACGACGCCCTCGAACAGCTGAGCGCCTTTGCCGGGTGTGACGCCAGCCACGACCTTGGTGCCGTAGCCCAGCATCTGCTTGGCGTGGAAGGAGCCGTCGCGCCCGGTGATGCCCTGGATGAGCAGGCGGGTCTCCTTGTTGATGAAGATGCTCACGCCGCCTGCTCCCGCGCCCGGGCCACCGCCTGCTTGACCGCCTCGTCCATGTCAGTGAGGGCCGAGTAGCCGGCCTTGGTCAGGATCGCAACGCCCTCCCGCTCGTTCGTGCCGGTGAGCCGGACGACCATCGGCACCTTGAGGGGGAACTGGCTCGTCGCCAGCACAATGCCGTTGGCGACGTCGTCGCAGCGCGTGATGCCGCCGAAAATATTGATGAGAATCGCCTTCACGTTAGGGTCGGCCGTGATGATTTTCAGCGCGTTCACGACTTTCTGCGGATTGGAGCTGCCACCGATGTCGAGGAAGTTGGCGGGCGCGCCGCCGTAATACTTCACCAAGTCCATCGTGGCCATAGCGAGACCGGCCCCGTTGACGCAGCAGCCGACCGACCCCTCCAACTTGATGAAGGTGAGTCCGGCTTCGCGCGCAGCGACCTCCGAGGGCGCCTCGGCCGAGGCGTCGCGCAGGGCCGCGATCTCCGGCCGGCGATCGAGCTCGTTGTCGTCCACCACGATCTTGGCGTCGAGCGCGAGGACGCTGCCGTCGGGCGTGGTGACGAGCGGATTGATCTCCGCCAGGGAGGCGCCGACGGCGTACACCGCGGCAGCCAGCTTCACCATGATGTCCGCGGCGGCTCGCGCCTGCCCCAGGTTCGGATACAGCTTGAACCCCAGGCCGAGCGCCTGGTGCGGCAGCAGCCCGAAGCGGGGATCAATCGCGAGTCGGTGGATCTGCTGGGGCGTCTGCGCGGCCACCTGCTCGATATCGATCCCGCCGGCCGGACTGACCATCAAGACAGGGCGCTGCGCCGCCCGGTCCACGATGATGCCGACGTAGCTCTCCGAGGCGATCTCGGCTGCCGGCGCGATGAGCACCTTGTGCACGGTCAATTCCTTGATGGTCATGCCAAGGATCTGGCGCGCGTGGGCGGCTGCCTCGGCGGCGTCCTTGGCCAGCTTGACGCCACCCGCTTTCCCCCGACCGCCGGCGTGCACCTGCGCCTTCACCACGACCTTGCCTCCGAGGCGGGCCGCGATGGCACGGGCTTCCTCTGGCGTGGCGGCGACGGCCGCCTCGGGCATGGGGATGCCGTGCTGCCGCAGGATCTCCCGCGCCTGGTACTCGTGTAGGTTCACACGCGCTCCCGCGTGATCGTCGTCCCGGTCTCGCCAGCAAGGGCGGCGAGCCCCCGCGACAGCTCGGCGATGACCGCGCGCTCGCCTCCCCCGCTCCCACCGCTCCCCCCGCGCCCCCCGTCCCCCCCCCCGCTGCGAACGAACGCCGCCGCCGCTTCGACCTTGGGGCGCATGCTGCCCGTGCCCAACTCGCTCCCTGCGAGCAGCTCGTCCGCCTCGGCGAGGCTGAGGTGGCGCAGCGGTGTCTGCTGCGGCGTCCCGAAGCGGCGGCACACCGCCTCGACGTTCGTCAGGATCAGCAGCACCTGGGCGCCGATCTCGCGACCCAGGATCGCGGCCACGCGGTCCTTGTCGACCACCGCGTCAATGCCCTCCAGCCCGCGCTCTGGATCGGTGTAGACCGGCGCGCCGCCACCACCGCACGCGATCACAATGTGCCCGGCGGACACGAGATGGCGGATCATCGGTCGCTCGACGATCCCGATCGGCACGGGGCTTGGCGTCAATCGCCGCCAGCGGCCACTCCGGGGTTGCTCTTCCCGGACGCTCACGCCGCGTGCCTGGAGCCGGGCCACCTGCGAGCGGTCGAGCGGATGGCCGATCGGTTTCGTCGGCGTCCGCAAGTTCGGGTCGTGGGCGTCGCACAGCGTCTGGGTGATGACGGTGACGACGCTGCGCTCGACCCGAGCGCGGGCCAGTGCGTTTTGCAGTGACTGCTGGATCATGTAGCCCATCCACCCTGCCGTCGCGGCCACCAGCACGCCGAGCGGCAACGGCTCCACCTGGTCGGCGGCGAGCTCGTTGCGTGCCAGGTCGTCGCCGACTTGCGGGCCGTTGCCGTGAACCAGCGTGATGTGCCACCCAGCGCGCGCCAGCTCCACGATGGGCGCGAGACTCTCCCGGGTGTGGCGGAACTGATTGGCGATCGTAGGGCGCTCCCCCGGAGGGGCGACGGCATTGCCGCCGAGCGCGACGACGATCGATCCGGGGTTCACGCGCGCGCAACCTAGCCGCGTCAGGGGATGTGAGCAAGCTTGAGAAGCTCGGACAGCTGGCGATACAGTTCCGCGAACCGCTCGAGGTTCCCCGCGGCCAGCGCCGAATCGGCCCGCGCCGCGAGGTGCCGGGCCTCGCGCCAACGGCCCAGCAGCGTGGTGTCGGCGGGCGCCGCAGGGGCCGACAGCATGTTCCGAAGCGCGGCGAGCGGTGTTGCCCCTACACCCCGGCGGCTCCCCAGCGACAGGTATACGCGCAGCAACCGCGGCACCCCGTCAGTGTCGATGGCCTGGGCGAACTGCGCCTGGGCGGCGAGCAGCTCGCCTCCCGCGGGCCAGAGTCGCAGCACCCCGGGCGTGGTGTCCGCAGCGCCAAGGACCTCCGGCGGCCGGGGCTCTCGCCGTGTGGGACGCCACAGGAAGAGCCGGGGCCCGGCGGGCGTCACGGTGCCGGCGAGCAACGCCGCGAAGCGCCGGTCGGTCGCGGCGCCAGACTCGAACCCTTGCGCCGTCCAGCGGGTGACGTGGGGTCCGCCGTCGGCGTCGGGTGCGATGAGCGCGAACGGGTCGCTCGGCCGCGGGGCCCAGCCGAGGGAATCACCCTCGAGCCGCTCCAGCGCAGCCGCCGCGAGCCGGAAGGCGCCGGGCGGATACGGCAGCTGCCCACGCAGGCCCAGTGGCAGGCTGTCGAGCGGCTGCACCAAGGGAGCGAACAGACGTGCCCACGCGGCAGTGAGCGAGTCCGCGCCGGGGGCGAGCCACAGGCGGGTCTCCCCGGTGACGGCGTTCACACCGCCGAGCAACCCGGCCCGGCAATAGCCGACCTGGTGGTCCCGCCAGACGATCGGGCGCGTGAGCGGAAACGCCGCGCTCTCCACATAGCCGGACGTGAGCCACCACAACGCTCCTGCCCCCCCCCCCCACCCCC
>DASQAH010000189.1:0-4544 GCA_035635835.1 Gemmatimonadales bacterium | reverse complement strand
GGATACGTGGCACAAGAGGCTACGCTGCTGGGGTAACCGGACCCGGGAGCACACGCGCGAGTGCCTTCAGAAGCCCGCCTTCCGGCGTCGCGCTCTCAGGCGCCTCGGTCAACACAAGCGCGAAGCGCCGACGGAGTAACGGATCCCGCATCGCCTGAGCGGCGAACTGGATCGTGAGAGGAATGAACCAGGAGGCCCGCCGTGCTCCGGAGCCGGCGCGGGCCACCGCGGCGTACTGCTCGAACAGCGCGAGCAGGAAGCCACCCTTGGATGGGAACTGACGGTAGATCGCTCCTTTGGTGAAGCCGGCAGCTGTGGCGACGTCATCTAGGGTGGCCGCCTCGACGCCGCGCTCGGCAAAAAGCTTCAGGCCAGCCTCGAGGAGCAGCGTTCGGGTTTCGGCTCTGCGCCTCTGACGCATGATTCCCATCAGTATCAATGATACCGCCAGGAATCGGTCGGAGCAAAGGGGCGGTCCTGGGCCCGGATCTACGGGCGATTTTGGACCTCCCGAGAGGCCACCCATGATCCTGCATAGTATCTTAGATACCTACCGGTATCGTCGGGAGATCGCCGACACCCTTCCCGTCGCCACCCCACTCTCCCGAAGCGCCACCCTCACCTCGCCCCGGCGATTTGCGCCAGCACTTGGCCGTTTCTATGTTTCGCATCCGCCTCGGGTCGCCGCCACTAGACGAGGGGAGGAGGAGGGGCAGGGGGAGGGGGAGGGGGGGAGAAGCGCCTTTCGGGAGCACCGGATGCCTTACATCATCGCAGAGCCCTGCATCAACGTGAAGGACCGGTCCTGCGTGGACGTCTGTCCGGTGGACTGCATCTACGAAGGGCCCGAGATGCTCTACATCCATCCCGACGAATGCATCGACTGCGGCGCCTGCGAGCCTGAGTGCCCCGTTACCGCAATCTTCCCCGAAGAGGACACGCCGCCGCAGTGGAAAAGCTTTATCGCGCTGAACCGGGACGTCTTCCAAAGCGAGAACCCCCCGGGTAAGCCGCAGCGCAAGGGTAGCTGATCAGTCCGCGCGTCGGCTCTCCTGCCCCGCGAGGTCCCGCATCCCGTCCACTAACGCCCGCATCTCGAGTCGCAGCCGGTCCAGCTGCGCGCTACCCCGGTCCGGGTTTAGCTCGCCCATGCTCACTCGCACCGTGATGCGGTTTAGGGTGCGACACTTCTCCAACAGGTCGTCCATCAAAGCACGCAGGGCGAAGTAGCGTCGCCGTTCGTCGTACGAGGCTCGGAACCGCCGAAACAGGTCCTCGGTCGGAAGAGAGCGCGCTTGGCGCAGCAGCTCTTCGGCGCTCAGGGCGAGCAGCTCCTCCTTATCCCAGACTTCTGTCCCGCCGCTCTCAGTGAACCACAGCCGACCCCGCCACCAGGACTCGTCCTCCAGGCGCAGGCGCAGCATCACCCTCCACTGGAGACCATCGGCATGGATGTAGCCGACGAATCCCTGGCGGATCGGCTCAATGTTGTCTGCGAGCTCTGAAGAGCGAGGAGGGGGGGGCGGCGGCATGCACCAACGCTACCGGCTCCGACCGGTGAGCGGTAGAGTCAGGCGAGGGTGCTCAGGAAGTCCGTCAGCCGGCGGCTGATGGCGAGTGGCTGCTCCAGTGGCGCCAGGTGCCCCGCCGAAGGTATGGTCGCGAAGTGCGATCCGGGGATAGCAGCGGCCATGGCTTGCATTACGGCCGGCGATGCGATCGCGTCGTCAGCGCCGCCCAACACGAGCGTCGGGACGCGGATCTGGGGCAGCAGCGCGGTCGAGTCGGGCCGATCGCGCATCGCGTGCAGAGCGCCGACGATCCCAGCCACGCTCGTCCGCCCAATCATTTCCCGCACCTGCTGGACGACCTCCGGTTGAGCAGTGTGGGTGGCCGGAGCGAGCAGCGCCGGCAGCAACCGCTCCGCTACGGCCGCGGCACCGGCGCTCTGGGCGAGGGCGGCGAGCTCGTCACGCTCGCGCCTCGCTTGTGGCGAATCGGCCTCCGCCTTGGTGTCGCACAGGATCAGCGCCTGCACCCGCCTCGGGTGTCGGCGAAGCAGCTCGAACGTCACGTAGCCGCCCATCGAGAGACCGCAGACGACAGCGCGCTCGACGCCTGCGGCCTCGAGCACCGCCACGAGATCGTCGGCGTACCGGGACATTGAGTAACCGTCGTCCGGGGCGGCGGAAGCCCCGGCGCCGCGGAGATCGGGAGCGATGCGCTTGTAGCGCGCGAGGGTGGCGAGCTGATGCTTCCACATCGAGCGGTCGAACGGGAAGCCATGCACGAACAGGACCGGCAGGCCTTCGCCCCGAATCTCAACGGCGAGCTCGGCGCCGCCCGCCTCGATCCGGAGGAGATCGCCCGCTCCGGCACGGCTGCCGGCTCCGCCTGTTCGCGGCCCCAACAGCCGCGCAATCTCTTCGGGAATGGGCGTCGCCCGCCCGATGCTGTCGATACAGACGAACACGAGCTCGGCTTCGCTGATGAGCGCGCTATCGCGCACCCGCGTCGCCGCCTGCTTCAGCGTGAAGCTCGTCGTGCCGCGGTGTGTAACGAGCGTCTCCACGCGCAGCACGTCGCCGGGATAGGCGCCCGCACGGTAGTCGATCGTTGCCTTGCGGACCGCCGGCCAGACGCCCGACCGGCGGAACACGTCCATGCCTGGTCCGCGCGCCAGCGATTCCCAGCGAGCCCGCTCGAACACGGCCAGGAACGCCGCCTCGTTCAAGTGCCCGAAGGCGTCGCATTCGTACGGGTAAACCGTGCAGTCGACGGTCGGTAAGGCGGTCACAGCGCAGCAAACGTATGCCAGAACACAATGCGCCGGAACCCGCCCGCAGCCAGCGGCGCCACCGCTCCGAGCGCCTTCGCGCCATACGTCGGGTCGAGCGCCACGCCGTGCGCGGCGGCGAGCTGCCGGGCCGCCTCGCCCGCCGGCGTCGGATGCCCGTACCCCCGGCCCATCGCGTTCACGATGTGGAGTCGGGCGCGCGCCGCGGGGAGCGCCACCCCTCCCCCCAGGGGCTGCAACAGGACCGCCGCGCTCTGCGCCAGAGCCCGGACCCGCCAGCCATTGGCCACAACGCTCGGAGCGACCCGCACGGCGACCACCGTTGTCGGCCACCCGAGAGCAGCGACCGCGAGCAATAGGCCAGCGGCTGTGCCTCCCACCCCCAGTGGGAGGACAATCGCCTCTGGTGGTGTTTCGAGCTGAGCGGCGAGCTCGAGGCCGGCCAGGAAATGTCCCACGACGGCACGGGGGTGGGCGCCGCCACCCGGGATCCAGTGGGGACGACCCCGCCGCCGCGCAGCGACGCCGGCGGCCAAGAGCGCTAGCGGGAAGGTGAGGAGCGAGCGGGCGCGCACGACGACGTCCGCAGCCCCCGCGGTTGCCGCCGCCACTGCCCGCGTCACGGCGGTCTCGGGTTGCGGAAACTGGGCCAGCGCGCTGCGGCGGCCGAGGGCGCGCGCGTGCACGGCCGTGGCGAGGCAGTGCGTCGAGCCGATGCCGCCGATGGTGACGAAGACCGTGTCCGGCGGCGCGTCGGCCAGTAGGAACTCGAGGCCCCGCACCTTGACGCCGCCGCCAGGAGTGGCCGAGCGGTCCTCGCGCTTCAGCCACAGAGCTGCGAGTCCGAGCGCCGCGGCGAGCGGTGGCACAGGCTCAAGCGGCGTGGGCCAGCGGCCGAGACTGCAGGGCGCGAGCGCGTCGCGTATCTTACGCGAGAGCCGGACGGGATCCGTCACTGCGTCCCCCAGCCTCGAGCGAACCGATGCAAGTCGCGACCGATTACATCCGCCACGCCGCGCGAGCCGCGCGCAAGTGCGCGGGCGATCCTTTCGGCGGGCCGCCGCAGCCCCCCGACTCCGAGTTCTACAAGACGCTGGCCAAAGCGCTGGAAGAGATCGCCGCCGGCCTCGAACAGCTGGGCAAAGAAGAATAGGGCGTGGATAGCTACGTACGCTCGGACGCCGAGCTGGCGGCCGTCGTCGCGGAGCTGCGTGCCGGTCCCCTCGTCGCGGTCGACACCGAAGCCGCCAGCTTTCATAAGTACGTGGACCGTGTGTATCTGGTGCAGCTCTCCTCGCGCACCCGCACGGCCATCGTTGATCCGCTCGCGGTCGGCAACCTGAGCCCCATCGGCGCCCTGCTCGTCGATCCCGCCGTCGAGAAGGTATTCCACGATGCCGACTACGATCTGCGGATCCTCGACCGCGACTACGGCTTCCGCGCCGTGCGCCTGTTTGACACCCGGATTGCCGCCCAGCTCCTGGGCGAGCCCGCGATCGGCCTGGGCTCGCTGCTCGAGAAGCACCTCGGGATCAAGCTCTCGAAGACCCATCAGAAGGCCGACTGGTCGCAGCGACCGCTGCCGCCCGCCATGCTCGCCTATGCCGCCGACGACACGCGCCATCTCCCGCGATTACGCGACCTGCTGCACGAGCAGCTCGTCTCCCGGGGACGGATCGCCTGGGTCCAAGAGGAGTGCAAGCGACTCGAAGAGCTGCGCTGGACAAGGGGGGGGGGGGCTGGGGGA
>DASQAH010000188.1:0-3594 GCA_035635835.1 Gemmatimonadales bacterium | reverse complement strand
GCGACAGAACGGCCGTGATCGTTCCGCGGCGACGGACCCGCACGTCAGGATTTTCATGGCTCCTCGCCCCCCTCCCAGATACAGCTCCTTGCCCCTGATACAGCGTGGACAACAAGGTCGTCAAGAGCCGGCGCCGCGCTCAGTCGCGCGCCATCACTCCGTCGCGTTTCGGCAGTTTCTGCCTCGCCGGAATCCAGTCGGCTCAACTGGCCTTGTGCCACCAGCTCGCCGTGTACAGGAGGACGGCGCCCCGGCCCAACCTTCGCACGACGGATCACCTCTTCTGGGTCGGGCTGGCCAGGGTCTGGACCGGGTGGCGGCAGTCCCTCGTGATCGTAACCCCGGCTACCGTTCTGCGCTGGCAGCGGCGCCGTTTCCGCGAGCACTCCATCGCGCCAAGTTCACAAACGTCGGTGATGGGATCGTAGACACGACGACGGCCAGCAGAAGAAGAGCGGCGACCCAGTATGTAGCGGCCCCCCTTGAATAGATGACGGCGCCGGTCCCCTGGAGTAGACTTACACGTCAGGGAACGAAGAGGATTTCTTGGACGCGACGAACCCGGTCACGAGGATCGCGATGCTGATTATGTGCGGCGCCCTGGTCGCGCCCGCGTTTGCTCAGGAACCAGCCCAACCCAACATCCTTCTCCAAATGACCCCGCCGTTGCAGTCGGTTCCGATCGATTCGATCACGCGGGATGACATTCGGGACCGCCCGGCCCCACCCCGCGCTGACCAACTCCGAGACACCGTTCGGTTCACCGTCGGTGTGGGCGACCCGCGATGTTTCCCCGGCGAGGACGGGCTCGGCCCGGGACGCATCAGCGGAACTCGCAGACGGTCGCGCTAGCCTCGGCCTCGCGGAACTCATCGCCGTTCGGTTTGGGCGCGCGCCTGCTCGATCTGCGCGATGAGTCCGCGGCCCCGCGGGTCCTGTGGTGTGAGATCTGCGAATAGCCGGGCGTAGGTCAGCGCGCGCCCGAACTGCCGCTGCTGCAGGTAGAGGACGGCGAGGGCGTAGGCGATCCCTGGATCGCCCCGGTCGAGCCCGTGCGCCCTGAGCCACACAGCCTCGGCGTCGCGATGTCGGCCCAGCTGCTGGAGCATCACGCCGTAGTTGTAGTGCACGCGAGCGCGACCGGGCAGTAGCCGAGCGGCTTCCCGCAGCACTTCGGCGGCCTCCGGGACGCGGCCGGCGTCGGCGAGCAGCAGCCCGAGCGCGTAGTGCAGCTCCCCCTGCCCTGGCGTCCGCGTGATCCCCTCGCGCAGTGTTCGCTCGGCGTCGGCGTTCCGCCTCATCGCGTTGTAGAGCCTGGCGAGGTTGATCCGGCCCGGAAAGAAGTCCGGGTCCATCCGGAGCGCCGCCTGATACCCGCGCTCGGCCAGATCGCGCTCGCCGAGGTCCTCGTACACGCCGGCCAGGTTCAGTTGCGCCGACGGCATGTCGGCCATTGCCTGGTGGGCGTCCTTGAGCTCGGCCAGCGCGGCGTCGAACGCCCGGCCTTGGGGGGCGTCGAACAGTTCGGCCGGCACGGTGGCCAGGACCCGGGCCGCCTCGATGCGCACCGCCCGGATGGCGTCTTGGAGTAACGGCGCGGCGGTGGCGAACCGCTCCCGGGGTGGCAGCCGTTCCAGTCCGCTGACCGCCGCGCCGCGCACGACGGGATCCTCGTCCTTCGTCGCCCTGATCGCCGCCGTGGCAGCGGTCGGGCCATACCCGCGCAGCAGATCCAGCGCAGTCGCACGCACGATAGCGGGCTGGTCGGTGTTGCCCGCGAGCGCCACGAGCTTGGACTCGGCGGCGCGCGCGCCCGTCCGCCCGGCGGCCATCACTTCTGCGTAGTGATTGCGCTGTTGCGGCGCTGGTCCCCACCACTTCTCCACCGCGGCGGCCGCCCATCGAGAGGAGCGGTCCCTGTGGCAGCCGTTGCAGGCATTGGGCGTGCCGAGCTTCGCCGAGAGGTCCGGACGTGGAATGCGCAGGCTGTGATCCCGGCGCGCGTGCACCACCATGTAGTTCTTGGAGGGCATGTGGCAGCCGACACACCGCGCGCCGGCCGAGCCGGGCGCATGAAAGTGATGCGCGGCAGAGTCGTAAGGCTTCACGGGCATGGTGGGGAAGCGGGGGGCCGGTTGCCCGCCATGGCATCGCGTGCACAGGGCATCGTCCGCGGCTCTCAGCTTGCCGCTGTGCGGGTCGTGGCAGTCGGTGCAGCGCACGCCGCGCTGGTACATCCGGCTCTGCCGGAACGAGCCGTACTCGTACACCTCGGCGAGCTGCTGGCCGTCAGCGTAATAGAGATCGGCGCGAAGCAGCTCGGGCCTGAAGTCGTCGAGCAGCGGGCGACCCGGACGGTCCCCGGCGACGAGCCGAGTCCGCCGCGCGTGACATCGGGCACAGGCATCGACTTGGTAGCGCGAGTCGTTGGTCCTGAAGTTCACGAGCAATCCGGTGTCGTCCGCGTCCTTGGCCCGTGTACCCGCCTGCGCCCAGGCCAGGTGCGCTTCCCCCGGCCCGTGACAGGCCTGGCAGCCGACGTTGAGGGCGCTCCACGTCGTCCTGTACGAGTCGGTCGAGGGATCGTAGCCCTT
Organism: Gemmatimonadales bacterium; assembly: GCA_035635835.1. GTDB lineage: Bacteria > Gemmatimonadota > Gemmatimonadetes > Gemmatimonadales > GWC2-71-9 > 13-1-40CM-70-15. The sequence goes on along the minus strand of DASQAH010000188.1, from coordinate 1,000 downwards.
TCTCAGGTTCGTCGTGTGGCACTCGGCGCACATCAGATTCCAGTTCTGATAACGGCCCGTCCAGTGCAGGGGCTTCCCGGGAGCGATCGTCTCGTTCGTGTAGAGGGGCAACCAGCGCTGCTTCCCGGTGTCCCAGGCCATGGTGAAACTCTGCAGCCGACCGCCGGGGAATCCGATCAGATATTGTTGGAGCGGCGCGACGCCGAGCGTGTGCGTGATCTCGAAATCGGCGAGCGTGCCGTCGGCGCCCGCGGTGTTGACGAAGAATCTTCCGTCCCGCTTGAAGAAGCGCGATGTCACTCCGAGATGGGTGAACCGGGCGTCATTGAAGTCGCCCAGCACCGCGCGCTCGTCCGCTCGTTGCATCGCCCTGTCATGGTGCGAGCCCGCCCACGCGCGGTACTGGGCCTGGTGACACTGGGCGCATGACCGATCGTCGACGAACGCCATCTGGCTCGCCCCCGGAACCGTTGGCGACCACGTATGGTGCACCCCGAGCAGATACGCAGCGAGCCCCGCCACAAGAGCGATCGATCCCACGGCGAGCGGCGCGATGAGCCGCCATCGGCGCGGCATGTCGAGCATGGGACATTATCGTCCGTTCGCTGGTGATGCGTCGTGACCAAGGGCAGAGCTGCCGAACAAGGCCGCTTCGAGCCAGTTGATCGAAACCCTGGGGGCTGGGACTCTCACTCTCGCCGCGAACGGCCCTCATCACCGGAGATCCGTTCACCGGTTGACTGTGACCGTCCGCTCCTTCGGCGAATCCTCCTGCGCCACCCTCGTCGCTGCCTGGACCAACGCTAGCGCAGTTCCCTTGTAGTCCGCCAACCGCTTCTGCGCATCCGCATAGTTGCGAGTTGAGCCGCCGTCAATCGCCTTTGGAAGAATTCTAGCTGCCACGAGCCGGCGCCGGCCAGCGCTGCTTGTGTCCCGGCCACCTCCTCGGCCGCTTGACGCGCACGCTTCCATTCGCCTGACGTCGCGTACAAGGCGTTGC
>DASQAH010000187.1:0-6472 GCA_035635835.1 Gemmatimonadales bacterium | reverse complement strand
CACCGGGATCACCTTCGCCGTGAGCCGCTGCTTGACCTGGTTGAACACCTTCTCGAAGTCGGCGTGCTCCTTGTCCATCATGGAGACGAAGAGAATGCGCGGCAGCCGGCGCTCCTCGCAGTAGTCCCAGACCTTTTCAGTGCCCACTTCTACGCCGGCGGCGCCGGCGAGGACGACCACCGCTCCGTCGGCCGCCCAGACCCCGGCGAGCGCGTCGCCCGTGAAGTCTAGATAACCGGGGGTGTCGATCAGATTGACCTTCGTGTCCATCCACTCTGCCACCGCGAGGGCCAAGTTGATGGAGTATTTGCGCTCGATTTCGTCGGGAGTGTAATCGGTGAGGGCGGTGCCGTCCTTGACAGACCCATGGCGTTTGCTCGTGCCGGCCACGAACGCGAGGGCGTCGACCAGAGATGTCTTGCCGCTCGCGCCGTGGCCGACGACCGCCACGTTGCGGATTTCTCCTGTCTTGTAGACACGCATGCCCACCTCCGGCCCGGGGGAGGACTATTATGGACCGGCGGGGCAAGGACGGCTAGGCGGCGCCGTGCGTTACTTCACTCGGGTATCGGTCCCCTCTCCCACGGACGTCCATGCGCCCCCGGCGAGAGACAACTCGAACTTCCAGCTGTAAGAGTCCGGGGTCAGTTGCTTGATGGCGTAACGGGATTTCACCGTCTGCCCACCCATCAGGGATTCCCCTTCCCAGGTCCAGGTGTCACCCACCAGCTGGCCGTACGACGGCCCACCGAACCCCGCGTTGTCGATCCCGTAATACGTGTAGCGCTTACGCTCGCCGTCGTATCCCAGAATCCCAAGTCCGTGGGCGGGGCCCATCGCGCTCGTGCCGTCAGAACGGCACACGAGATGAAAGCCGCCCGGGAACCACTCGCAGGTCGAGCTCGACGTCACCTTGCCCCCGGGTCCCATCGGCCCGGGCTTCATGTCCCCGACCTCCGTCCATCGGCCGGCGAAGTAGGCGAGCTTCTGGTGCTCGGGACCCGGCTTTGGCATGGCCGGCGCCTGGGCGCGAAGCAGTGGTGCGGTGGCGAGAGCGAACAAGGTGAGTACAGCGGCGTTTCGAGCGGACATGACAGCCTCCTATGGAGTGTCGGGGGAGGGGGGGAGGAGGAATATCAGGCAGTCACACCCGGTCCGCCATTCCCGACGTTAGGCTCCCGGCCGACGGCCCAGCTGCGTGCTCGCCCATAGCCCCGCTGCGACGGCCGTCTCAGGGGTCGGACCCTCGAAACGCTTCACCACGATCGTCGGCCGGCCATCGCGCTGGACCGCGACCATGTGGAGGATCGCGACCTGACCCTCGGCCGGTCGGTACTGCAGACGGAGTTGGGCGCCGCCCGCCTCCCCCTTCGAGCCCAGTGAGATCCCGGGCTGCGCGCGGTGGTTGTAACCGTCTAGCCACGCCTGCAGTACGTCCATCGCATCCTTCTGCGGTCGTCCCTCTTCCGCCTCCCCCCGCCCTCCCACCGCGTCTGACTCCACCATACGCGTCTCCTCTCTCAGCTTCTCAAGCCCGTTTCTCGAGGCGGTCCAGGATCATGTCGGACCGCCCAGCCTCCAGGAGCCGGTAGCGCATTTGTCCGGCGACATCCCGATCCACTACCTCGACCAGGTAGGCGGGGAGCCACGCGGGATAGTGGCCCGGCGTACCCCAGCCGCCCGTGTCGAAAGCGCGGCGGCCATCGACCAGGCGCAACAGCCCTACGCCGACCTTCTCCGCCGCTCCCAACGCCTCCAGTGTGAATTCCGTCGTGCTGAACAACAGGGCCACCTCCGCCCGAGCTTCAGTCAGGCGTCCCGCCACGCTCGCGACCGCCGCTGGCCCAATCGCGCCCTCCTGCCGCCGGCAGGCGATCAAGCCGGTCCGCTGCCATTCCGCGCGGCTCAGGACCGCCCGCAGCTCGAGGAGGAACCCTCGTTCGGGCTCCGGCAGCTCCGTGCGCCGGTGGATCCGCAGGTCGGCGACCTCGAGGCCGACTTTGCGAAGCTCCCGTACCACGAGGATTTCGTAATAGTCGGTCGTAACTTGCGGAAGCTGGGGGGAGGGCTGCGAAGGGGAGGGGGAGGGGGAGGGCATCCTGGGTGAACGCTACCATCCCGTGACGAACGACTCAACGGAGCTCGCGTCTCAGGGGAGGGTTGCGGATTCCAGAGCCCGTCGTATATAAAAGGAAGTCGGCCTCCCAGTCATTCCACGAATCTTCGGGGACGAGGAGCCAGCTCATGCAAGTCAGTCGACGGGATTTCCTCAGGGTGTCGGCCGGGGCCGGCGCGGGGACGGCCCTCGGCGGGCTCGTCGGTCTTGGCGCCACGCTGGCGCCGGCCACGGCGCGGGCGCAGGAGCTGCGCATCAAGGACGCCACGACGACGCCGAGTATCTGCCCCTTCTGCTCGGTGGGATGCGCGACGCTGATTCACACGATCGACGGCAAGATCGTGAACATCGAGGGCGATCCGCGCAGCCCGCACAACGAAGGCACGCTCTGCCCCAAGGGCGCCGCCATCTACCAGCTGCACCTCAATCCCAACCGGGCCACCAAAGTATTGCACCGCAAGCCAGGCGCCTCGGATTGGGAGGTGGTGGACCTCGAATGGGCCATGGATCGGGTTGCCGAGCTGGTGAAGAAGACGCGCGACGAGAATTTCCTCGAGCGCCTCCCCAACGGCAAGCTCGTGAACATGACGCCCGCCCTGTTCGCACTCGGTGGCGCGACCCTCGACAACGAGTTCAACCACGTGTGCCAGAAGTTTTGGCGCGGGCTCGGGGTCGTGGCCATCGAGAACCAGGCCAGGATATGACACAGCTCTAGCGTCCCCGGTCTGGGGACACGGCTGGGTCGGGGCGCGGCGACGACGTATCCGCGCAACCTGGAACACACCGACTGCTTCGTCGTCATGGGCTCGAACATGGCCGAGTGCCACCCCGTGGCGTTCCGCTGGCCCGTGAAGGCGAAGCTCAACGGCGCCAGGCTCATCCACATCGATCCGCGGTTCACGCGTACCAGCGCGCTGGCGGACCTGCACGTCCCGATCCGCGCCGGGAGCGATATCGCGTTCCTCGGTGGGCTCATCAACTACATCCTCAATAGTCCGCGCTGGAATTCGGATCCTTTCTTCAAAGAGTACGTGGCCAACTACACCAACGCGGCCACGATCATCAACCCCGACTTCAAGGATACCGAGGATCAGGAGGGCGTGTTCTCCGGGCTGGTGCAGTTCAGCGAGCCGCCGTTCTGGCCCTACAACGGGCTGCTCGGCCGCTACGACAACGCGTCCTGGCAGTATCAGCGGGGGCCGAAGGGAGCCGGTCCGGCCACGAAGGACCTCGTCGCCCGGCGCGCCGGCCCGCCGTTCGACGATCTGGTGCGCTCGCTGCGGCCGGGCCCCGCCGAGAAAGATCCCACCCTGCAGAACCCACGCTGCGTGCTCCAGCTCCTGAAGCGACACTACAGCCGCTACACGCCGGAGATGGTGGAACGAGTGTGCGGCTCGCCCAGGGAGAAATTCGTCCAGGTGGCCGAGGCCCTGTTGGCCAACTCGGGCCGGGAGCGGACCAGCGCCTTCGCCTACGCGGTAGCCTGGACCCAGCACACCTACGGCGTGCAGATCATCAGCTGCTGCGCGCTGCTGCAGCTCCTGCTCGGCAACTTCGGTCGTCCGGGCGGCGGCATCATGGCGTTGCGCGGCCATGCGGCGATTCAGGGCTCGACGGACGTCCCCACGCTCTACCACAGCATCCACGGATACATGAACGCCCCCTCGGCGCTGCGGCCGCACGATACCCTGCGCGACTACCTCGCCGCTGAGGCGACGCCGACCGGGTACTGGGGCAACTTCCCCAAGTTCATGGTCTCCTACCTCAAGTCCATGTACGGCGCGGCCGCCACGCCGGAGAACGACTTCGGCTACGACTGGCACCCCAAGATCCTGGGCGACCACTCGCACATGGCCATGCTCGCCGCCATGGCGGAGGGGAAGGTGAAGGGCATGGTGGTCGTGGGCCAGAACCCGGCCACCTCACTCAACGGCACGGCGACGCGACGGGCGCTACGCCAACTCGACTGGCTGGTCATCAAAGACAACTGGCTCACCGAAACAGCGACGTTCTGGTACCAAGCGCCCGAGGTGAAAAGCGGACAGGTGCGCGTCGAAGACAACAAAACCGAGGTGTTCTTCTTCCCGTCCACGCAGATCGCCGAGTACGATGGCAGCTTCACGAACACCCAGCGCATGCTGCAGTGGCACTTCAAGGCGGCGGACGCCCCGGGCGATTGCCGCACCGACTCGTGGTTCTACCACAACCTGGCGAAGCGCCTCAAGAAGGCCTACGCCGCCAGTACTGCTGCCCGGGATCAGGGGTGGCTACATACGACCTGGGACTTCGACCCCGATCCTGGCGAGAAGCCCCTGTATCCCGGCGAGCTCAGCGCGCTGAAGGTGCTGCGCGAGATCAACGGGTATCAGACCGCCGACCCAACCCAGCACCTCAAGGGCTTCGCCGAGCTCAAGGACGATGGCTCGACCACGTGCGCGTCCTGGATCTACTGCGGCTGCTACCCGGCCCATGACCAGAACCTCACGGCGCGCCGCGAGCCCGACCCCCCCGGTGTGCCCGGCGCCCACCTCAAATGGGGCTGGGCATGGCCCGCCAACCGCAGGGTCATGTACAACCGCGCGTCCGCCGACTTGCACGGGCAGCCCTGGAGCGAGCGCAAGCGGTGGATCTGGTGGGATCCGACGTTCGTGAATCCGCCGGACCCCAAGACGGGCGTGGTGCCTCCCCGCGGCAAGTGGGTCGGCTACGACGTGCCGGATTTCGGCGCCACCAAGGCCCCGGACGCGAAGCCCAAGCCCGGGAGCATCGGGCTCGACGCGCTGTCGGGCAGCGACGCGTTCATCATGAAGGGCGACGGCCGGGGCTGGCTGTTCGTGCCGAACGGCCTCGTCGACGGCCCGCTCCCGACGCACTACGAGCCGCACGAGTCGCCGGTGCAGAACCCGCTGTACCGGCAGCAGACCAGTCCCGTCCACAAGGTGTGGTCGAAGGGCAAAGAGTGGAACCCGCTGGCCAGCGTCGGGGACCCGAAGTTCCCCTACGTCATCAGCACCTACCGGCTCACCGAGCATTACCTCGCGGGGGCTATGAGCCGCTGGCTGCCCTGGCTCGCGGAACTGCAGCCCGAGCTGTTCATCGAGATCGGCAAAGGGCTCGCCCAGGAGAAGGGGATCCGGAACCTCGACTGGGTCGTAATCAGCAGCCCGCGCGGCCATATCCGCGCCAAGGCCCTGGTCACCGACCGGATCGGGGTGATGAACGTCGCCGGCAAGCGCATCCACCACGTCGGGATGCCGTGGCACTGGGGCTGGATGGGCCTGTCCACGGGGGACGTCGTCAACGACCTCACGTCCTGGGTGGGGGATCCCAACGTGTCGATCCACGAGGGTAAGGCGTTCGTCTGCAACGTGGAGAAGGCCTGATATGCCCGAGGCCATGGGGTTCTTCACCGACACCACGGTGTGCATCGGCTGCAAGGCCTGCGAAGTCGCGTGCAAGGAGTGGAACCAGCTTCCGGCGGCGCACGGGGGGCTCGGCGAGCTGAGCGGGGACAGCTACGACAACACCCGGCGGCTGGACGGCATCCACTGGCGGCACGTCCGGTTCATCGAGCAGTTCAAGGCGCCCTACGACGGCCGCTGGCTGATGATGAGCGACGTATGTAAGCACTGCGTCCAGGCAGGCTGCCTCGAAGTGTGCCCAACGGGCGCCATCATCCGCACTCAGTTCGACACCGTCGTGATCCAGTCGGACGTCTGCAACGGCTGCCGGGCCTGCATCGCCGCCTGCCCGTTCGGCGTGATCGACATCAACCCCGTGTCGGCAACGGCGCAGAAGTGCACGCTGTGTTACGACCGCTTGGAGGTGGGGCTCGAGCCGGCCTGCTCTAAGGCCTGCCCGACCGACTCGATCCAGTTCGGGACGATCACGGAGCTGCGCGCGCGGGCCCACAAGCGCGTGGATCAGCTCCACGCGCAGGGCGTGGACGCGCAGCTGTACGGCGCCGACGCCGACGGGCCGTTGGGCGGGCTTAACTCGTTCTACCTGCTCGTGGACAAGCCCGAGGTCTACGGCCTGCCTGCGCACCCGCAGCTGCCCACACGGAACCTCGCCCGGAGCGCCACTTTCACCACCGCGAGCGCGGCGGTCCTCGGCCTCCTGGCGCTCGTCGGGTTGCGCAAGCGGCGCATGGACGAAGTCGCCGCGAGCTCGAGCGGAGCACCGCCCACTCATGTCTGATACGTTTGTCAGCGGGGCGCCGCACTGGACCTGGTTCATCATCCCGTACTTCTTCGTCGGCGGGCTCTCGGGCGGCGCCTGCTTCCTGGCGGTGCTCCTGGACTGGTTCGGCCCGCCGGAGGACCGGCCGGTCGTCCGCACCGGGTACTACATCGC
>DASQAH010000186.1:0-2773 GCA_035635835.1 Gemmatimonadales bacterium | reverse complement strand
GGACGCGAGCAGGTCGTGGCCACCGTCGGCGAGCGCGCCGCCCAGGCCGACCTGGCTCTGGTCGAGGGCGTCATGGGCTGTTTCGACGGGACCGACGGGCTCACGGAGGATGGCTCCACGGCGCAAATCGCCAAGTGGCTCGGTGCGCCGGTTTCTTGGTGCTGGACGCTGGGGCACTCGTCCGCAGTGCCGCAGCCGTTGTGCTGGGCTTCGAGCGGTTCGACCCGGACCTCGTGTTGGCCGGCGTCATCTTCAACCGCGCGGGCGGTGCGGTCCACCGCCAGTGGCTCGCACAGGCGGTGACGAGCGCCTGCACGGCGCGACCACTGGGCGCGCTCCCGAGCGATCCGGGTGTCGCGCTCCCCGAGCGGCACCTGGGGCTGGTGACCGCGGTCGAGGGCGGCTACTCGCCGGAGGTCCGGCAACGGCTGGCCGGGCTCATCGAGGCGCACGTGGACATCGACACGCTCGTCGGGCTGGCGCGGAGCCAGGTCGCGCGGCGTGCGGCGCCGCGCGCCCGGTCGACCGCGTCGTCCGCAACCATCGCGGTCGCGCGTGATCCAGCCTTCCAGTTCTACTACCCGGACAACCTGCAGGCTCTCGAGCGAGCGGGAGCGCGCCTCGCCTTTTGGAGCCCGATCGCGGACCGGGCGCTCCCTGAGGCGGATGGGCTGTACATCGGCGGCGGCTACCCGGAGCTCTACGGGCATGAGCTGGCCGCCAACGTGGCGATGCGGGAGGCCGTGAGGACCTTCGCGCGCGCGGGCCGGCCGGTGTATGCGGAGTGCGGCGGGCTCATGTACCTTGCCGAGTCGCTCACCGACCTGGACGGCCATGTGTGGCCGATGGCCGGCGTGCTTCCCGCGGCAGTCGTCATGGAGCGCGGCCGGCTCGTGATCGGCTATCGCGAGGTGACGCTCACCTCGGCCGGGCCGCTGGGCCCCGCTGGCACGAGGGCGCGCGGCCACGAGTTTCATTGCTCCAGGCTCGAGGACATCCCGGCGCCGCTCGCGCGCCTGTACGCCGTCACCGATGGGCGCGGCGGCACCCCGCGGGCAGAGGGGTTCGTGATCGACGGGGCGCTACTGAGCTACGTCCATCTTCATTTCGGGTCTAATCCCGCCCTGGCCGCGAACTTCGTCGCGGCGTGTCGGCGATGAGCAGCGTGTCACTGTGAAGTCCGCGCTGGCCGTGCTCGGAACGGCGTCGGATGTGGGCAAGAGTGTCGTGACGACGGGGTTGTGCCGGTTGCTGGCGGATGCAGGCGTGGACGTGGTGCCCTTCAAAGCCCAGAACATGGCGAATCAGGCCGGCGTCACGCGCGACGGCCTCGAGATGCCTCGCGCCCAGATCCTCCAGGCGCACGCCGCCCGACAGGAGCCCCACGTCGACATGGGTCCCATCCTGCTCAAGCCGGTCACGCACACCGGGGCGCAGGTCATCGTGCTGGGCAAGATCATGGGGCATGTCGAGGCTGCGCAGTATTTCAGCGACACGAGCACATTCGCGGCGATTGCGGAGGGGGCGCTCCGGCGCCTCGCAGATCAACACGACGTGATCGTCCTGGAAGGGGCTGGATCACCGGTCGAGATCAACCTGTGGCCCCGGGACTTCGTGAATCTCCGGTCGGCCCGTGCCGTAAACGCCAGCTTCATCCTGGTGGCCGACATCGATCGGGGTGGAGTCTTCGCCCAGGTCAAGGGAACCCTGGATCTTCTTCCCACTGAAGATCGATGTCGCATGCTTGGGATCATCGTGAATCGATTTCGGGGGGACCCGGCGCTGTTCGAGGAGGGCGTCTCCATGCTGGAAGCGCTGACGGGACTTCCGGTGCTCGCGGTCGTGCCCTATGTGGATCACGGCCTAGACGAGGAAGATCGACCGTTGCCCATCCCGGTGAACACGCGGGCGCCGGCCGACATGCTCCGTGTGGGCGCCCTGTTGAGCCCGTCAGTATCCAATACGGAAGACCTCGCGCCGCTGCTCGCGGAACCTGACGTGCACTTGACCTGGATCACCGATCCGCGCCTCATCCGCGAACAGGATCTGCTGATTCTCCCGGCATCGAAGGCCACCGTGGCGGATGTGGTGCACCACACCGTATCCGGCGTGTCCCGAGCCGTCTGTGAGGCGCACCGCGGGGGCAGTTGGGTGCTGGGTCTGTGCGGCGGCTACCAGATGCTCGGCGAGCAATTGGACGATCGAGGGGGCACAGATGGGGGGCCGAGGGCCTGGCCGGGGCTGGGGTTGCTGCCGATCGGGACCGTGTTTGAGTCCGAGAAGCGGACCCAGCAGAACCGCTCTGTCAGCGCCTGGCCGGTGCTCGGCCGATCGTTGGTGGGCTATGAAATTCACCATGGGCGCAGCAGCGGCACGGACGGTGGCGAGCCGCTATTGCTCGGCACCGGCGCCGAGATGGGGTGGCGCCACGGCCGTGCCGTAGGGTGCTATTTGCACGGGCTACTGACGGACGACGAATGGCGCGGGGCGTTCCTGAACGTGGTCCGGAAGGATCGAGGGCGTCCCCTTCAACCGGTCCGAGTGGCTGATCCCATCGACCTCCGCATCGACCGCTGGGCGCAGCATCTGCGGCGCAGTTTCCGCACCAACGCCTGGCCGCGCCTGCTATCTATATTGACTCTTGCAGAAATAATGGAAGGTTCTGGAGGGTGGGGTGCCAGCGTATGAGGCATGAGACCAGTCGGCACACCCGAGCAACTGGAGCAGCGGCGACGTCGGGCGATCGCGCAGGTGAAGGCCGGGCTGACGCTGT
>DASQAH010000185.1:0-7502 GCA_035635835.1 Gemmatimonadales bacterium | reverse complement strand
TCAGGTGGGCGGCGAGCACGGAGACCATGATCTCTGCCGCGTCCTCGAGTGGCAGGTTGCCAGCCCCCGTGCCGATCGGCGGCGCGGTCAGGCGGGTGAACCCCCATTCTCGGGCGCGCTGCAGCGCGGACAGCCAGGCCCGCGCAACGGAGCCATGGGAGACGGGCTCGGTGTCGCTCCGAATCACCGCGTGGATGATGAACTCGGCGGCGAGGTCCCCGCCGCCACCGGTCACGACGGCAGCGCCGACCGCTAGATCCTTGTGGAGGGTGAGGTGCCGCAGGAACTCGACGCCCCCGATCTGCTCGAGGCGGCGCACGGCGGGTGTGGTGGGGTCGAGACGGGCGGTGGCTGGGCGAACGATCGCGTCGGATGGTAGGAGCGCGAGGTCGTCCACGACCACGCGTGTCACCGGGCGGCGGCCTCCCGCGAGCGGCGGTACATGCGCGTCGCATCATCGGGCCGGTTGAGCCGGTCGAGGACGACGCCAAGCCCATGGAGCGTTCGGGATTGGAACGGCTGCAGCTCGGCGGCCCGCTCGTACGCCGCCAGCGCGCCTTCCAGATCGTCGATGTGATTCAGCGCTTCCCCGAGATAGTGCCAGGTGGACGCGCGGGCGGCGTCGAGCTCCGCCGCACGTCGCAGGTGCGGTACGGCATCCGCCCAACGCCCCTTGCGTGACAGCACGAGGCCGAGGGCGGTGAGCGCTTCCAGGTGAACGGGATCGCCGCGCAGCACCTGCTCGAGGTCCCGTTGCGCGGCGCTATAGCGGCTCGTTGCCGACAGCAGGACCGCCCGACGCAGCAGGAGCGCGGCATTCTCGGGCTCCGCCTCCAGACCGTGATCGAGCACCGCCAAGGCCGCGTCGGGGTCGAGAGGCGTTTGGCGCTCCCCCGCCGGCTCCGCTGGCGCGACGCCGGAGGCGGAGGAAGCGGGCGCGGCCGCTGGGGCGGGTGCCAGGGCGTCGGCCGCCAGGCGAGCAGGCTCCACCGCGAGCGGCGGGGGTTGGCGGTCGCGCGCCAGGTCCGCGGGCGAGGCCAGGGCGGCGGTGTCGGTCAGGGATTCGGCTTCCTGGAGCAACTCGGCAGCAACGCGCGCGCGCTCTGCCGCCGTGGTCCAGCGCTTATCGTGGTGCCGGTTCACGCGCTCACCTCGCTACGGATCCAAGACAAGTAGCGCTCGAGCCCGCGCGTCACGGGCAGCGCCAGCAGCTCTGGGATCTCGTAGGGATGTCGCTCGCGCACCGCGGCGCACAGCGCTTCCCATTTCGCGACATCCGTCTTCAGCAGCACTACCACCTCCGTCTCCTCCGTCACTTTCCCCTCCCAACGGTAAATCGACGTCGCAGCCGGGAGCAGGGTTCCGCAGGCGATCAGCCGTGCCTGCACCAGCGCTGTGACGAGCGCTCGCGCCGCGTCGGCGTCGCCGAGCGTCGTCAACACCACCACGGCTGTTGACTCCATTGGGGGGGACCTAACGTAAGGCACGGAAGGAGGTTAGGCAAGTCGACGGTGGGTCGGGCAGCTTCCGGCTCCTTGTGGGCGGCGTATTTGGGTCCGCCCCTCCGCGCCTCCGGTGAGGCGCGAGGCCCACCGTTGACCTCCACACCGGGTCCCCTCTAGGCTACGGGGATATGTCGAACGATGCGTTGATCGTCCGGGGCGCCCGCGAGCACAATCTCAAAAACATCACCGTCGAGATCCCCCGTAACACGCTCACGGTCATCACCGGCCTCTCGGGGTCGGGCAAGTCCTCTCTGGCGTTCGACACCATCTACGCCGAGGGACAGCGTCGCTATGTCGAATCGCTCTCGGCCTACGCGCGCCAGTTCCTCGGGCTCATGGAGAAGCCGGACGTCGACGCCATCGAGGGACTCTCGCCTGCCATCTCGATCGAGCAGAAGACCGCGGGCAACAACCCGCGGTCGACCGTCGGCACCATCACGGAGGTCTACGACTACCTGCGCCTCCTGTGGGCCCGCGCCGGGACGCCGCACTGCCCCAACGATGGCACGCCCGTTGAGCGCCAGAGCTCGTCACAGATCACCGACTTGGTGCTGGCGTGGCCCGAGGGCACGCGGATCGAGGTGCTCGCGCCGCTGGTGCGTGGTCGCAAGGGCGAGTTCCGCGATCTGTTCGAGGGGGCGCGCAAACAGGGCTTCGTGCGCGTGCGGGTGGATGGCGAGACGCACGACCTGTCGGCCGTGCCCAAGCTGAACCGTCGCCAGAACCACGATATCGCCGTCGTCGTCGACCGACTGGTTGTGAGGGTAGGCGACCGCGCGCGCCTGGCGGACTCGATCGAGACGGCGTTGCGCGCAGCCGACGGGGTGGTGGAAGTCGTGCAGCACCGGTCCGGCGACCCGAAGAGCACGCTCTTCTCCGAGCGCTACGCCTGTCCGAAGTGCGGGCTTTCGCTCCCGGAACTCGAGCCGCGGCAGTTCTCCTTCAACTCACCGTTCGGCGCCTGCCCCGCATGCTCCGGGCTCGGCACGCGGCGCGAGGTGAACGCCGATCTCGTGCTGGGGGATCCGAGCCTCTCGATCCTCGAGGGCGTGATCCTGCCGTGGGGCGAGCCGAGCGGCTACCTGCGGAAAGTCGTGCTCCCCACGCTGGCGCGCGCGTTCAAATTCGACCTCGACACCCCCTGGCGAGCGCTCCCAGCTCCGGTGCGGAAGGTCCTGCTGTACGGCGCGCCCGGCAGGACCTTCACCTACCAGTACGACAGCGAGCGCTGGCACGGGTCGTACGAGTCGAGCTGGAAAGGCGTGCTCAATCACGTCGAGCGGCGCTACCGCGAGACCACGTCGGACGCCGTACGCGAACAACTCGAGCAATTCATGGTTGAGCAGGCGTGCCCCGCGTGCGGCGGTCGGCGACTGCGCCCCGAGAGCCTTTCGGTGCTGGTGGGTGGCAAGAGCATCGGCGAGGTCGCCGAGTTCTCCGTGGCTCAGGCCGTTACGCTGTTCGAGCGGCTCCCGCTGCGTGCGAACGGCCGGCCTGGCCTCGACCCCGAGATCGCGCGCCCCATCCTCAAGGAGGTGAACGACCGGCTGCGGTTCCTGAAGAACGTCGGGCTGGATTACCTCACGCTCGGACGCTCGGCAGCCTCGCTCTCCGGTGGCGAGGCGCAGCGGATCCGCCTCGCGACGCAGATCGGCAGCCGCCTGGTCGGCGTGCTCTACATCCTGGACGAGCCCTCGATCGGGCTACACCAGCGGGACAACGCGCGGCTGCTCGAGACGCTGCGGGAGTTGCGCGACCTCGGCAACACCGTCCTCGTCGTGGAGCACGACGAGGAGACGATTCGCGCGGCCGATCACGTCCTGGACCTCGGCCCCCGCGCGGGACGTCACGGCGGGGAGGTGGTCGCCGAAGGGCAGCTCGCGCAGGTGCTCCAGCACCGCGATTCGCTTACGGCCCGCTACCTGCGCGGCGAGCTGCGCATTGCCGTTCCGCCGCGGCGCCGGACCGCGGACCCCGCGCGCCAGCTCGCGGTGATTGGGGCTCGGCAGCACAACCTCAAGGACCTCACCGTGGAGTTCCCACTGGGCCTGTTCATCGCCGTGACCGGCGTCTCCGGCTCCGGGAAGTCCACGCTCGTGACGGATATCCTGTATCAAGCGCTGGCCCGGCACTTCTACCGGGCGAAAGTGCTGCCGGGGGAACACGACCGGCTCGAGGGGCTCAACCACATCGACAAAGTCATCGCCATCGATCAAAGCCCGATCGGCCGGACGCCGCGCTCCAACCCCGCGACCTACACGGGGCTCTTCACCCCAATCCGGGAGCTGTTCACGTATCTGCCGGAGTCCAAGATCCGCGGGTACGGCCCGGGACGGTTCTCCTTCAACGTCAAGGGTGGGCGCTGCGAGGCCTGCCAGGGCGACGGGCTGGTCAAAGTGGAGATGCACTTCCTCCCAGACGTCTATGTGCCGTGCGAGGTGTGCAAGGGCCGCCGCTACAACAGGGAGACGCTGGAGGTGCGCTATAAAGGAAAGTCCATCGCCGACGTGCTCGATCTCTCCGTCGCCGACGCATTGGAATTCTTCGAGAGCCAGCCACGCATCAGCACGAAACTCGAGCTTCTCAACGACGTAGGGCTGGGATACATCCATCTCGGCCAGTCGGCCACCACGCTGTCGGGCGGCGAGGCCCAGCGGGTGAAGCTCGCCACCGAGCTGGCCAAGCGCGACACCGGGCGCACCCTCTACATCCTCGACGAACCGACGACGGGCCTCCACTTCGAGGACGTTCGCATGCTCCTCGAAGTGCTGCACCGGCTGGTCGACAAGGGAAACACCGTCGTGGTGATCGAGCACAACCTCGATGTCGTCAAGACGGCCGACTGGGTGATCGACCTGGGCCCCGAGGGAGGGGACGCTGGCGGGCGAATCGTGGCCGAGGGAACGCCCGAACAGGTGGCGCGGGCGAAAAGCTCGCATACCGGCCAGTTCCTGCGCAGGGTGTTGCAGGCCGGGGACTAACGCAGCAGGTTGCACAGGGAGGACACGAACGGATGGATGCGTCGTTTTGGGCTCCGGCGATCACGTTCAGCATCGTCTCCCTGACTATCGGCACGGTGCTCGTGCTGCGCGGTCCTGTGGGGAAGGCCTTGGGTCAATGGATTGCGGGGTGGTCGCACACGGAGGCCCAGTGGATCGAAGGCAAATACGGCGTCCCCAACGCCGAGGTCGCGGAGTCGCGTGGCGAGGTCGAGGAGTTGCGGCACCAGCTGACGGACGTGCAGGAGCGGCTGGACTTTGCCGAGCGTCTCCTCGCCCGGCAGCGCGACGCGGAGCGCCTGCGTCCCGGAGCCGCCTCCTGATGGAAGATATCCTAATGATTATCCTCGTCTTCGGCGGCGGCGCCGCGGTCGCGATGGCGTTCTCGCCGATCGGCCGAGCGATCGGCGAGCGGATCCGGGGGCGGGCCACCAGCACCGACGGCCTGCGAGCCGAAGTCGCCGAGCATCGGGAGGCGGTGACAGAGGATCTGCTGGCGTTGCGTCAGGAGGTCAGCGAGCTGGCCGAGCGGCTGGATTTCGCGGAGCGGCTGCTGGCCAAGGGGCGCGACCCACAGCGCGTCGGACCGGGACAATGAATTCGTGAGCGGTCCCGAGGCGGCAGTGGCGGTCTTCATGCTGTGTGGTGGCTTCTGGGTGGTGCGACCCGTGGCGGCGGCGATCGCCAAGCGGATCGCCGGCGAGCACCGGCCCGCGGCACCGGATCCGCACGAGCGCGAGGTCGTTGCGGAGGAGCTCCAGGAACTGCGCCGGGAGATGACAGAGCTGCAGGAGCGGGTGGACTTCGCCGAGCGATTGTTGGCCAGGCAGCGCGACCCCGAGCGGCTCGCGCCGCCGGCGCACTGAGATGGAAGGCGTGATCGCGCTCATGATTCCGATTGTGGCCGTCGGGGGTTTCTTTTTGTGGATGATTTCCCTCTCGCCCGTCGGGAAGGCGTATGCCGAGAAGGTACGCGGCGGTTCCAAGGCCAGGGGAACAGAGGTGGAGGGCCGGGAGGAAATCCTGGAAGCGCTCGATCAGGTGCGCCACGAAGTCGCCGAACTGGCGGAGCGCGTGGACTTTACCGAGCGGTTGCTGGCCAAGCAGCGCGAAGCGGACCGGCTCGCGCCGCCACCGTCCCGCTGAGGAGCGCGATGATACAGGGACCGTTACCGCCTTCGGGACTCGACCCCAACTGGGTCTTCAATCAGCTCGTTCCAGTGATCTGGGGCATCACGTTCCTGATTCTGGGGACGCTAGGGTTGCGCTGGTTGCTCCACTCGCCTGTCGGGGAGGCGATTGCCGACGGCATCCGGGCGCGGCGGCGGCGCCGCTGGGGAGGGGGCGATAGCACGGGAGAGGTTGGCACCCCCGACACTCAGCGCGTTGGCGCGCTGGAAGAGCAGGTCACCCTGCTCCAGAGCCAGGTCGCTGAACTGGCGGAGCGGTTAGATTTCGCCGAGCGGGTTCTGGCCGAGCGGCGGGAACGGAAGCTCGGCGCGGCCCAGTGAGGGTCCGCCACCACCTAGAGGGGCACCATGGGGATTTTTGACCGTCTCTCCACGCTAATCCGGTCGAATATCAACGACCTGATCTCGCGCGCCGAGAACCCGGAAAAGATGCTGAACCAGCTGATCGTCGACATGCGGACCCAGCTGGCCAAGGCCAAGCAGCAGGTCGCGTCGGCCATCGCAGACGAAAAGCGCTTGGCGGCGCAGGTAGACCAAGAAAAGAAAGCCGCCGAGGACTGGGAGAAGCGCGCCGTCCTGGCGGTGCAGGAGGGACGAGACGACCTCGCCAAGCAGGCGCTGCTGCGTCACAACGAGCACGCGCAAGGGGCGCTGACGCTACACGAGACCTGGGTCAAGCACCGTGAGGAAACCGACAAGCTGAAGGTCTCGCTGCGACAGCTGAACGACAAGATCGAGGAAGCCAAACGCAAGAAGAACATCCTGATCGCCCGCCAGAAACGCGCGGAAGCGCACAAGCGGATTCAGGAGACGATGTCCTCGATCGGCGACAAGAGCGCCTTCGAGACGTTCGAGCGCATGGCGGAGCAGATCGAGCACGAGGAGCGCAAGCTCCTCGCTGCCGCCGAAGTGAACGAGGACCTCTCCGGCGACCAGCTGGTGAAGCAGTTCCAGGGTCTCGAGGGGAAGGCCGACGCGGACCAGCAGCTGCTCAACCTGAAGAAGAAGATGGGCCTGCTGGGCGCGGGCGCCCCACCCGATACCAAGCAGCTCGGCAAGGGCGCTACGGACGCCCAGCTCGTCGAGGACGATGAGAGCGGGCACACGCCCTGAACGCTGAGTCTCCCTCGCCGCCGTCGCGGCTGTCGGGCGGCACGTTCGTGGCGCTCTTCGTTGCAGCACTGACCATCTGGTTCACGGTCCGGGTGGTCGAGGTGCTGCTCCTCGTCTTCCTCGCCGTCCTGCTGGCTGTCTACCTCGCCGCCCTTACGGATCTCCTCGAGCGCCGCCTGCGCCTCCCGCGCTGGCTCGGGCTCACGATCGCCGCGACCGGCACGGTCGTCCTAGTCGCGGGCCTTGGTGCCCTGATCCTGCCTCCGGTCATCGACCAGACTCAGGCCCTCGTCTCGGGGTTGCCTAAGACGCTCACCGACATCCAGAACGTCCTGGCCGAGTGGGCCAGCCGCTACCCCGTCGTGCGCTCGACTACGCTGGCCGATTCCAAGTCCGGCCTGGTGGCCCGCCTGATCCAGGATGCGGCTGACTTCCTGCGTGGCTCACTCGTGCCGTATCTGCGCGCCGGCGGCGCGTTGTTCGTCGCAAGCGCGTCCGTCGTGGTGATGGCACTATACCTGGCCCGGCACCCCGCCCTCTACCGCGACGGCATCGTGTCGCTCGTCGCGCCGAAGCACCGGGGCGTGGCCACGCGGATTCTGGAAGACGCCGGTGCCACCCTGCGCGCCTGGATCGGCGGCCAGCTCCTCGCCATGTTCGTGCTGGGAGCTCTCACTGCCCTCGGCCTACTCCTC
>DASQAH010000184.1:0-3080 GCA_035635835.1 Gemmatimonadales bacterium | reverse complement strand
GCGGAGCGGGCTCCCGGCCGATGCGGCCCGCCGGATTCGTGGCGTTCTGCTCCTGGACAGCGGCGGCGACGTCCGACACGGTGAGGCCGAGCTGCGCCATCCGGTCCGGATCGAGGCTCAAAAGCATGGAGAAGTCGAGCTGGCCAAACGTGCTCGCATCACCGACGCCGGGGAGCCGCTTGAGCTCGTCGTCGATATAGATCTTCGCGTAGTTGTTCAAATACTCGGTGTCGTAGCGCGGGTCGTCGGAGGAAAGTGCCAGCACGACCAGGAAGGCCGTCTGACGTTTCTGGACCGTGATGCCGTTGCGTACCACCTCCTGGGGCAGCTGCGGCTGGGCGCGGGCGATCTGGTTTTGTACGTCCACCGCCGCCAGGTCAGGATTGCGCGAGACATCGAAGAAGACGGACAGGTTCATGACCCCGTCGCTCGAGTTCGCCGACTTGAAGTACAGCAGTCCTTGCATCCCCGACAGCTGCTGCTCGATCGGGGCGGCCACGGCATCGGCCACGTCCTGCGCGGTGGCACCCGGGTACACGGCCTGCACCTGGATCTCGGGCGGCGTGAGAGGCGGATAGCTCTCGACCGCGAGCCGGGAAACGGAGAACAGGCCGAGCAGCACGATCACGATCGAGATGACGGCCGAGAAAACCGGACGCCGGATGAACAGATTGCGGATCTGCGGTGCGTCGCTCACGGGCGACTCCTAATCCGAAGGGGGGCGGCGGGAGGAGCGATTACCGTGGTATCCTGCGCCTTGGTCCCGGCGCTGTCGAGGACCGCCCGATAGGCCACCGGCCTCGCCGGTTGTCCGGGGGCCACCTTCTGCACCCCGTCCACGACCACCCGGTCTCCCGCCTCGAGGCCCTGCTCGATGCGCCACGATCCGCCGTCCCAGGAGGTGGCCACCACGCTCCGCGCCACCACTTTGTTGCTGTCACCCACCACGTACACGAACGCCCCGTTCAGGCCCTGCTGCACCGCCCGCTGCGGGATGAGGATGGCGCTCGGCCGCTTGAGACCGAGCAGCCGCACCCGTACGAACTGCCCGGGGAGCAGGACGTGTTGCGGGTTTCTGAGCTGCGCCCGCAGCTGCTGCGTGCCGGTCGCGGGCTGCAGCGCCAGATCGGCGAAGTTCAGCTCGCCCGTGGCCGGAAAGAGACTGCCGTCCGCCAGCGTCACCTGCACGGCGAGGGCGTGGGGCGCGGGCGGCATGACCAGCCGGCCGTCCGCGATGTCGCGGCGCAGGCGCAGCAGGTCCTCGTCGGACGGGCTGAAGTTCACGTAGATGGGGTCCACCTGCTCGACCGTGGTGAGCAGGTCACTCGGACCGGTCACCCGCGCGCCGAGCTCCAACGCGGCGCGCCCGGCGCGGCCCGTGATCTCGGCCCGCACGAAGGTGTCCTGGTAATCTTTCCTCGTCTGATCGACGGCCGCCTGCGCCTGGTCGTACGCCTGCTGCGCGTCGTCCACGTCCTTCTGGGCGACGGCGCGCTCGGCGAGCAGTGGCTTGAGCCGCGCCAGGGTGCGGTCCGCGTTGGCGAGCCGGGCCTGGGCGCTGCGGTACGCGGCTTCGTACGTCGTGGGATCGATCCGGAACAGCAGCGTCCCCTTCGCGACATCAGTGCCCTCGGCGTACGGCCGTGCGACGATCACGCCCGTGACCTGCGAGCGCACTTCGACCGAGCGGGATGCCGCGGCTTGTCCCACGTACTCGAACCGTGCGGTGACGGTCTCGGGGACGACGGTGAGGACCGAGACTTCGGGGGCCGGGGGAGCGGCGCTCGCAACGGGCGCCAGCCGGCGAGCCGCCGCCGCACCGACGAGCACGAGTGCAGCCGCGACGCCGGCGGTCCACGCGAGGGCCTTGATCAAACGCTTCATGCGAACACCCAGTGGTGAAAGTGATGACGAGCTAATCGATAGTGCAGTAATGAACTATGTAAGGGGAAGGTTCCCGCGGGTTGGTCCTGCGAGGCTGGGGCTCCCCCGTTTGGGTGGGAGTGCACCACCCGAATTAAGGGGCCTTCAGTTTGACGGCGTAAGCACGTCCAACGCGCGTACGTTGTCCGCGGTCCGGGGCCACCACAGGAAGCCCGGCACTAGAGACTCCCGCAGGGAATCGCTGCCCGTGGGATCCGTCGCCGTCGCGCTGGGCATGGTGACCGTGGGGACGGCGAACATCAGGCCGATGATACGCCAGTTGGGCTGGCGCAGCGCTACGCCCACGAGCTGCTGCAGCATCATCTCTCCCCATGCGTCCAGCGTCACGCCGGACTGGATCTCGTCGACCAGCTTGACCGTCCCCATGACGGCGGGATCGTTGCAGGTGTCCCACGGCTCGTCCGCCACCCGCAGGCTGTCCACTTGCACAAAGGTGGCGGAGCTCGAATCGAGCGCGACCCGGCCGACCAGACAGACATAAGGATGGCGCGCGCGTTCCCGCCACAGCGCCGCGAACTGTGTCCCGACCGCGTTGCTCGAATAGTGAGGCACACCGTCGTCCACCGGACGTACCGCCGTCTGGCTCCTGAGCTCGGGGCCCAAGCTCAGCAGGATCACGGTAGCAGTCAGTGCGCGCATCGACGCAGTGTTCCTCGGGTCGCAGACGTCGTTGGCCGGCGCCGAAACCACGCGCCGGCCAACCACACTGGGTCAGAACGTCAGCGTGAGCCCACCCTGCCACGCGATGTCGTGCTGGGTCTTGTCGAAGCCGTAGCGGTCGAACTTGTAGACGAAGTCGCGACCCTCGGCGCGGAGCCCGATGCGCCCGAGCCGGTACTCCAGGCCTGCGCCGAAATTGCCGGCGAACTTGGTCCAGGTGTCAGTGGCACCGAGTTGATGCACGCTAATGGCGCCCGCCCCGCCCAACAGATAGGGACTGAGGGTAGCGGAGCCGGCTTGAATCGGATAGCGCAACACGACTGCCGCGTCGTAGGTGAACTTGTTGAACTTCCCCCGGCCCGGCAGCGCGGCGCCACGGACGCTGTCCTGCGCCCAGCTGCCGCTGGCACGGATGCCGACATTGCGCTGCAGCCACGCGGTCCCGTCGATCGAGCCGATCCAGCCCAATCGCCAGT
>DASQAH010000183.1:0-4508 GCA_035635835.1 Gemmatimonadales bacterium | reverse complement strand
CTACGTCGCCGTGCGCGGCGGGCCGTCGGGGCCGGCCGTCGTCCGGGTCTCGGCGACGCTCGAGTCAGTGGATGCCCAGGTGCACGCGGTGCAGCGGGCGATTGCGGGCGCGGGGCTGCTGGCAGTGCTGGCCGCTGCGGTGCTCGCATGGATCCTCGGCCGCGCGCTCGCGCGCCCACTCCAAGAGCTCACGCGAGCCGCCCGCACCGTCGCCGAAGGCGGCGATCCGCTGTTTCCGGATTCGCGCGTGCCGGAGATCGCCCAACACACGCTGGCGCTGCGAGCCATGCACGAGCAACTCGCCGCCCGCTTCACCGAGCTGCGGCGGCAGCGGGAGGAATCCGACGCCCTGATCGAGTCGATGTCCGACGGCGTCATCGCCGCGAACCCGCGCGGGGAGATCGTCTCCTGCAACGCCGCCGCCCGCCGGCTGCTGCGGCGCAGCCGGGATGAGCCGTTCCCCCCCCTCGCCGAGCTGTTCCACGACAAGGCGGCGCGCGAGCTGGTGCGGCAAGCGCTGGCCGGGGCGGACCTAGACCAACACCCGCTCAAGCTGGGCGGCCGACAGCTACTGGTGACAGCGCGCGCGCTGCCTAACGCCGGGACTTTGCTGGTGCTGCGCGACGTCTCGGACCTGCGGCGGTTGGAGGCGGTGCGGCGCGACTTCGTCGCCAACGTCTCCCACGAGCTGAAGACCCCGCTCACCTCGATCGCCGGATACGCCGAGACCCTCGCCACCGAGACAGCGTCCGGGTCCGAGGCGCGCCGCTTCGCCGAGACGATCCTCAACAACGCCCGGCGGATGCAACACCTCGTGGACGGCCTGCTCGACTTGTCCCGCATCGAATCGGGCGGCTGGCAGCCGGCCCCGCAGGTGGTGGAGGTGGAGAGTGCAGCACGCGAGGCGTGGGAAGCGCTGGCCGCGCGGGCGAGGGCGGCCGGGGTGTCCCTCGAGACGGCCGTCGCGCCCGACGCCCACGCGCTGCTCGTCGATCCCGACGCGCTGCGGCAGGTTTTCCTCAACCTGTTCGATAACGCCATCCGCCACACGCCGAGCGGGGGTCGCATCCGGGTCAGCGCCGAGCTGGGACGTGACGGCGTCGTCCTCGCGGTGGCCGACTCGGGCGCGGGCATTCCCGCCGAACACCTACCCCGCATCTTCGAGCGCTTCTACCGGGTGGACTCGGGCCGCGCCCGCAACCAGGGTGGCACGGGCCTGGGGCTGGCGATCGTCAAACACCTGGTCGAGGCCCACGGCGGCGAGGTGACGGCCGAGAGCGAGCTGGGCCGCGGAACGACGATCCGTCTCACCTTCCGACAACAGATGCCCGAGCGCTAACTCGTTACAGAATCGTAGCCTGGCCGTGACGCTCGGTTGATGCGCAGCACCGAAGTTGCCGCGGTGCGGATTGCGCTGGTAACAGACACTTACACACCCCAGGTGAACGGGGTGACGACCGTCGTGCAGCGGATTGCACGACTGCTGCAGGCCGCGGGCCACGCTGCAGCCGTCGTAGCGCCGCGCTACCCCGATCGTGCCGCGGGCAATGGAAACGACGAGCTGCGCATTCCGTCGCTCCCCTTCCCGCCCTACCCCAGCGTTCGGCTCTCGCTGCCCTTCGGCCACCGCGTGGACGGCTACCTCGCGCGCTTCGCTCCCGACCTGGTCCACCTGCACACCGAAGGTCCGCTCGGGACGATCGGGCGTCGCTGGGCCCTGCGCGCCGACGTGCCGCTGGTCACGACATTTCACACGCAGTTCCCACAGTACGCCCGCTATTACGGACTGCCGGCGCTCGAGGCCCTGGTCTGGCGCTGGCTGACGTGGTTTCACCGTCCGGCCCGGTTCACCCAGACCCCGGGGGAGTTCATCCGAGACGAGCTCGTCGCCCGCGGCGTCGCGCGCGCGATGGTTTGGGGACGCGGCGTCGATCATCGCGACCCTGCTGGTCCGGCGGTCGTGACACAACCGTTACAGAGGCTGCACTGGCCCGTGACGAGGGACCGGTCTGTTTGACCTGCGAATACATGTCCACACGCAGTGCCAACCGTTCTTCGTCATGGAGGGAGAACTCGTATGACCCGCACGTCTCGTGGGGCCGCGTATCTCGCGGCAGCCGCGGCACTCGGCGCCGGTCCGCTCGCCGGGCAAGCGCCTCAGACCTCACCCGTAAGCGTCGGCGTCACCGCGTACGCGCAGTACGTCTACCAGTTAAAAGACACCGCGAGCGCGAAGCAGAACAACTTTGATGTCACCCGCGCCTACGTGAACGTGATCGGTCGCTTCGCGGGCGGCGTATACACCCGCGTGACGGCCGACATTTTCTCCGCCACCGGGCTGAGCAACGTGACGGGTTCCTACAGCTACCGCCTCAAGTACGCCTACGCCGCCTGGACCCCTGAGCACAGCTCGCTGACCTACCGGTTCGGCATGACCCAGACGCCGTGGCTCGATTGGGAGGAGGTGCTGTGGGATTACCGCATGCAGGGGACGATGGTCATGGATCGCAACGGCTACCTCACCGCCTCGGACCTCGGCTTCGCAGTCGACGGCAAGTGGAACAGCGACAAGGTGAACTTCGCCGTCGATGTCGTGAACGGCCAAGGCTACCACGCGACGGGCGACGGGCACAAAGACGTTCAGGGCCGGGTCTCAGTGCGTGTGATGGATACCGACGATTCGAGCCGGGTCGGGGGGCTGCGCGTGACGGCCTACGTCGGCGACGGCAAGCCAAAGGGCGGCGGGACCCGCAACCGCTTCCTCGGCATGGTGTCCTACCGCTCCAGGCAGTACACGCTCGCTGCCGAAGCAGCTGCGACCCGGGACAGCGTGACGGGCGCGGCGCGCAGGGACGGCCACGTCTATAGCGTGTTCGGGGTCTACCACGTGACTGGCTCGAAAGTAGCCGTGATCGCGCGCGTCGATGCCGTGACCCCAACCGTGAGTGGGAATCGCCTCACGCGCTACATCGCCGGCGCCTCCTACCAGATCAACCCGCAGGTTCGGGCGCTCCTCGACTGGGACTACCTGAGTTACAAGACCCCACTCGTCCCGGCCGACCCGACCCGGTCGCAGCTCTTGTTCCAGACGCAGTTCGTGTTCTAACTCTGACGAGGTGAACAGGTCTATGACGAAGTCTCATTCTCTCGCGCTCGCCGCGGCCCTCGCCCTGGCCGCACCAGCGGCCGCGCAGGTGCAGCTCAACGGCGCGGGCGCGACGTTTCCCAACATCATCTATCAGGACTGGATGCTCGCCTACAACCAGTCCCACGCTGACGTGAAGCTGAATTACCAGTCCATCGGCTCGGGCGGAGGCATCCGGCAGTTCTCCGACGGCACCGTGGACTTCGGCGGCAGCGACGCGCCGATGAGTGACTCGGCGATCGCAGCGATCCAGGGGAACGTGCTCCACATCCCCACCGTGCTCGGCGCGATCGTCATCACCTACAACCTGCCCGGCGTCACGCAGCAGCTGAAGTTCACCCCCGAGGCGATCGCCGGCATCTTCCTCGGCACGATCACCAAGTGGAACGACACCCGCCTGGCCAGCATCAACCCGGGCGTCTCGCTCCCGGCGACGGATATCGTCGTCGTGCACCGCTCCGACGGCTCCGGCACCACCTTCGGCTTCACCGACTACCTCTCGAAGGTGAGCCCGGACTGGGCCCAGAAGGTGGGCAAGGGCACTTCGGTGAACTGGCCCGTCGGGCTCGGCGGCAAGGGGAACGAGGGCGTCTCGGCCACGGTGGGCCAGACCCCTGGCGCCGTCGGGTACGTCGAACTGGGCTACGCGACAGCCAATAAAATGGCATTCGGCCAGGTACGGAACAGCAGCGGGAGATTCGTCGCTCCGACGCTCGAGGCCGTGACGGCTGCCGCGGCGGGCGCGCTGGCGAAGATGGGCCCGACTACGGACTTCCGCGTGTCGCTCACCAACCCTGAAGGCGGCGATGCCTATCCCATCGCCACGATGACCTGGCTGCTACTGCACAAGACTTACGCCGACGCGGCCAAGGGCAAAGCGCTCGTCCAGTTCATTTGGTGGGCGGAGACCGATGGCCAGGCGAAGGCGCCTGGGCTCGGGTACGCGCAGCTGCCCAGGCAGCTCCGCCCCTGGATCGAAGCCCGGTTGCGCACGATTACGGCCGGCGGTCAACCCGTCTGGGCTACGGCAGCGCGCTAACCCCTCCTTAGCAGCTGCCGGTTGGGCCCCCGAAGGTTGGTCACTTCGGGGGTTTTTTCTTGCGGCCCCGCGGCCCCGCGGTGACGCAATCGTTACACGTCCGTGACGGGTGCAAGGGCCGGCCGGGCTACACTCTCCCGCGATGACGTCGACGACCACCCCGGCACTTGTGGGGACCGCTCCCGGGCCCGCCCCGGTGCCGACCGCGACCGGGCCGCTGACCAGCAGGCGGCGGCGCTATCGCGGGGATCCTGCCTACCGGGCCATCCTCACGGGGCTCGCCCTGCTACTCCCCCTGCTGCTGGTAACGGTCGCCGGCCAGCT
>DASQAH010000182.1:0-2958 GCA_035635835.1 Gemmatimonadales bacterium | reverse complement strand
AGTGGAAACCCGCGGCCCGCGAAGTCGTACACCGGCGGAGAGAAGTCCAGTTTGCCGTTGAACCACGGTTTCACCGTGTGCTGGTCGGAGGAACCCACATCGGTCAGGTGGCCGGGCATGAGCGAGCGCACGTGACTCGCGAGCACCTGAGCGGCCAGAGCCTCTCCCTCCGTGCGGCCGCGCGCGAACTGCCAGCTGCCGACAGCGACGACCGCCAGGGAGGCGGCGAGCGCGAGCCAGCGTCCGACGACGGGCGGCGCGATCCGGCCGCCGAGCCGTGGGCCCTCCGCCACTCCCGCTTCCCTCCGGACCGCCGCACGCACGCGGCTCCGCAGAGCATCCGGCGCGCGGAACGCGGGCACCTGCGCCCCGATAGCGGCGCTGAGCGCGACCCGCGTGTGGTGCACTCGAGCACAATCACCGCACTCCTTGAGATGCTCCTCGAGCTCCCGTGCCTCCGCGGGCGCCAATTCGCCGTCAACGTAGGCATCGACCTGTAGCTCGAACTCACGGTGTGTCACGCTCGCTCCTCTCCGGCGGATAGCGCCTCCTGGAGTCGGTGCCGTGCGCGCGAGAGCCGCGACATCACCGTTCCCACCGGCACGCCCACCACGTCGCTGATCTCTTTGTACGACAACCCCTCGAGCTCACGCAAAATGATCACCTCACGAAACTCCGGGCCTAGCTGCTCGAGGGCCTGACGCACGGACGTGCGTGCCAAGTCGCGGTCGAGCGCCGCCGCCGGGTGGTCCCCGGCGATCATCTCGCTGTGTTGCTCCTCGTCGAACTCGGTCGCGAGCGCGTCCGTACGGTGCCGACGCCGCCACGTGTGCGCGGTGTTGCGCACGATCGTCAGGACCCATGCACGGGCGTCGCCGCTGTCGTCGCCGCGAAATCCGCTGAAATACTTGAGCGCGCGCATGTAGGCGTCCTGCACGACGTCTTGGGCATCCTCGTCGTTGCGTGTCAGGTAACGCGCCAGCGTGTACGCGGCGTCCAAGTGCGGCAACACGATCGCTTCGAATCGCTCGAGCTCGCTCGGCTCCACCCAATCCTCAAGATGTCAGCGGGAGGCCTTCGAGAAAGGACTCCACGAGCGACGGGTTTATTCCCAGGGGAATAAGCGCGAGGCGCGTGGAGTCTCCTGCACAGAACCATACAGCCTTCGGCAGGTCACCAGAAGAGCGGTGACTCACTGTCACGCACTTTGACTAGGAGAGTACCGATATGAGCAAGCACTGGAAGCCCTGGGTCCTGCCCCTCCTGACCGTGCTCGGCGCGGCGTCGCGGCCCGGGGTCGATACCCCGGCCCAAGTGAGCGTTCGGCTCTCGGAGTGGAAGGTGGACCTGTCGCGGCAGGACATCACGGCGGGGACCGTCAGGTTCGTCATCACGAACGACGGCAGCATCCCGCACGCCTTCGAGGTCGAGGGACTGGGGATCGAGAAGGAGACGAGTACAATCCAGCCAGGTGCAAGCGACACGCTTACCCTGACCCTCAAGCCGGGGATGTACGAGGTGTACTGCCCCGTGGGTGAGGATTCGCACAAGAAGCTCGGCATGGAGTCCCACCTCCGCGTTGTCGCCGCGAACGCCGGAGGCCGATCCTCAGGCTATGGCGTGAACGCGATGCGTGAAGCGCAGGAGCCTATCGCCGCAGGCCAGGCGATTCGAGTGACTGGCGGAGGACCGGTCATCCAGATCCTCCCCGGCCCCTTCCCGTTCCCCGACAGCGCTGCCCCGATCCTCCATCAGTTCGGCGATGAACGTGAAGGACTGGAGTCGCAGGTGAAGAACGGACCGTACTCGAATAACGTGACGCCGAGCTCCGGCAGCTTCACGTTCACCGCATGGGACAAAGGCGCAGTGCGTGACTCCGTGGACGGCGTCGCCGAGTTCACCACGCAGGGCGAGACCCGCTGGAAGCTGGTGCTCGACCGCGTGCAGACGAAGGACGTCCCCCATCACCCGCGGTTCGGCGGCGTGATTCTCGGGCTCTACTACCACGGGAACACCGGCGTGCACACGCCGCTCGTTCCCACGATCAACAGCGCCGTCGCGCTGTGGGCATTCGGGCATCTGTACAGGAACGGTGCCCTCGTGACCGACAAGGCCATGGTGCACGTGATGCTCCTCTCGCGCACGAGGCGCGACAGTGATTTCGCCCTCGCCTGTTGGGATTGCTCGAAGAACCCAATCGAGGAGCTGCAACTCCAAGTCCTACCTGGTCCGGGCGAGCCGAAACTCGATGCGCCGGGCGGGTTCCTGTTCATCAACTGGGAAAAGTCTAGCTCGTCGAAGCCGGCGAGTTGAGGGATCCAATGCGGTTACTCAAGGCAGTCATCGGCGCGGTCGCGCTCGCGGCGCTAACGGGCTGCGGCGGCTACATGGCAAGCGGTCCGTCCATGGGAGGAGGCAACAGATATGGAGTGGGCAGCGGGGGGAGCGGGGGGGGCGGAGGTGGCGGAGGTGGCGGAGGTGGCGGAGGTGGCGGCCCCGTCGGATCCGTGATCGTGGGATTCATGGGAGGAATCGTTTTCACCAGCGGCCACAACGGCACCGCGAACCCGGCGGTGGACACAATCGCGGTTGGGGGTTCGGTTACCTGGACGTGGACCAGCACCGGGGGTGTCTCCCACAGCGTCCGGTCGGTGGGGGCGACGTCATTCTCTAGCAGCGCAGTGATGACGGGGGATGGGAAGTCCTACGCCGTCAAGTTCGCCGCCCCTGGCACCTATCAGTACAATTGCGCTGTGCACGGCGCGCAGATGAGCGGCACAATCGTGGTACGCTGAACGGGCTCGCCGAGCGGCGCTAGACGCTCGGCAGGTCTCCCCTCCCCCCACTCGAGGGTCCGTGGTGTCCTGCCGCGCGCCGCACCAGCAACAACATCAGTGCTCCGAACGCTAGCAGCACCAGGCCCCAGACGAGATCGATCGGAACGCCGGTGGGGGCCGT
>DASQAH010000181.1:0-3828 GCA_035635835.1 Gemmatimonadales bacterium | reverse complement strand
ATGCCCGACCTCGAGACGACGATCCCCGACCGGACCCGGGCCGAGGGGTTCCTGCGCGAGCATCGCCTCCGCGAGCCCTTTGCCGCACTCGCCCCGGGCTCGATCTGGGGGAGCAAGCGCTGGCCAGCGTTCCCGCAGCTGGCGGAGCGGTTAGCGCCGCGGGTCGGTATCGTTGTGGTGGGGGGAGCCGAGGACGCCTCCCTGGCTGCGGAGGTCACGACGGCGGTCGCCCGGGCCGGCGGTCGGGCGGCAAGCGCATGCGGGCGGCTGAGTCTCCGGGAGTCGGTAGAGATTATTCGCCGTGCCTGCGTGCTGGTGACCAACGACAGCGCGCCGCTACACTTCGCCCAGGCGGTCGGCACGCCGACGGTCGCGCTGTTCGGGCCCACGGTGCCCGCATTCGGGTTCGGGCCCCGCGGCCCGCGGGACCGGGCCCTCGGCGTCGTGGGCCTGCCGTGCCGCCCGTGCTCGCCGCACGGGCCGCCGGCCTGCCCGCTGGGGCATCACCGCTGCATGACGGAACTGTCGCTCGAGCAGCTGCTCGCGGCCATCGAGGAGACTGGTGCGCTACATCGTCGGGGTTGACGTCGGCGGGACGAACATCGTGGCGGGGACGGTAGCCCAAGACGGCTCCGAGGTCCTGGGGGTCGTCGCCGAGCCGACGTTTGTCGAGCAAGGGCCGGACGCGGTCGTCGCGCGAATTGTGAAACTGGCCCGCGCGTCGATCGCGCAGGTGCCGGGCAAGCAGGTCGTAGGCGTGGGCATCGGATCTCCAGGCCCGCTCGACACGAAGTCCGGGGTCGTGCTGCTTACGCCGAACCTGGGCTGGGTCAACATGCCGCTGCGCGACCGCGTGTCCGCCGGGCTGGGGCTGCCCGCGACGCTCGACAACGATGCCAACTGCGCCATCTTCGGCGAATGGTGGCTTGGCGCCGCGCGCGGCGCCGACCACGTCGTGGGGCTGACCGTCGGCACCGGCATCGGCGGCGGGATCGTGCTGGGCGGCGCCATCTACCACGGCGCCTCCGACATCGCAGGCGAAATCGGCCACATGACCATCGACTCGACCGGTCGGCTGTGCAAGTGCGGCAACTACGGCTGTCTCGAGGCCTACGCCTCCGGACCGGCGATCGCCGCCCGCGCGGTCGAAGGGATCACGGCAGGGGCCGACACGGCGCTGCCGCAGTACGTCGACAGCGATCTGTCGAAGATCACCGCCCAGGTCGTCTACGAGGCGGCCCACGACGGCGACGCCTACGCCCTCGAAGTCGTGCGGGAGACGTCCAAGCTCCTCGGGGCCGGCGTCGCCAACATCATCAACATCTTCAACCCCCAGGTCGTCGTCATCTGCGGCGGCGTCACGCTGGCTGGGGACACCCTGTTCGTGCCGCTGCGGAGCGAAGTGAAGCGCCGCGCCTTCAAGCCCGCGGTAGACGTGTGCCGCATCCTGCCGGGCGCCCTACCTGGCACGGCGGGGGTAGTCGGGGCAGCCGCGGTCTTCATCCAGCGGACTTGGGGGACGGTGTGAAGCGGCTCGGCGTCCTCGGCTCGATGGTGTGGGACACCATCTACGGCCGGGACCCCGCACAACCAGCCGTGGAAGAGTGGGGCGGGATCGCCTACGCCCTCGCCGGCCTCGACGCCACGCTGGGCGAGGACTGGCAGATCCTGCCGATCATCAAGGTCGGTCGAGATCTCGCGGCCCAGGCGAACACCTTCCTTGGAACCCTGCGGCACCTGACACCTGGCACCCGTTTTGTTGAAGTCCCCGAGCCCAACAACCGCGTCACCCTGCGCTACGAGACGTCCGAGCGACGCTGCGAGCAAATGCGCGGCAGCGTCCCATCCTGGACCTGGCCCGAGCTGGGGCCCCTGGTGGCCGATCTTGACGCGCTGTATGTGAACTTCATTTCGGGCTTCGAACTGACGCTCGAGACCGCTCGGCTGCTGCGAGCCGGCTTCCCAGCTCCCCGGCTGTTGTACGCCGACCTTCACAGCCTCTTCCTAGGCAAGGAGCCCGACGGCACCCGCGTGCTCCAACCCCTGCCGCAAGCATCGGCCTGGTTCGGCTGCTTCGACTACATCCAGCTGAACGAAGAGGAAATGCGCCAGCTCGGCGACGACCCGCTGGCCGTGGCCGTCGGGGCTATGGACCAGGGGTGCGCGGCGCTATGCGTGACGCTGGGCATCCGGGGTGCCGTCTACTTCGAGCAGATCATGGACGCCAAGACGCAGCGGCGCGTGGGGCCGATCCGTACCGCACGGATCGCCGCGCCTGTCGCTGGGGGCATCCCTTCCGGTTGCGGAGCCGGAGACCCAACCGGCTGCGGGGACGTGTTCGGCGCGACAGTCACCGCCCAGCTGCTGCAGGGTGCGCCGCTCGAGACCGCCGTCCGCGAGGGCTGTCGCCTGGCCGCCCGCAACGTGAGTTACCGCGGCGCCACGGGCCTAGCTCAGCATCTACTCGGGAAGTTGCCCGGGGCATGACGCACCTCGTCGACGTTCCCGCCAATTTCGACGACCGCTCCTTCGACCAGTTCGCCGGGGCGTACGCCCAGGCCGTCTCCGACGGGGAGCGCCTGTTGTTCGACGCGCATACCGCCGAGTGGGCCTCGCCCTACGGGCTGGTGGGGCTGCTCGCTGCCGGGCAGGGATCGCGTCCGGCCGGGGGGGAGCGACCGCTGCTCACAGCGCCCACGAACCCGGAGGTGTTGAGCTACTGGGGCCGCGCCGGGTTCTTCCGCGAGGCGGCCGACTTGTTCGAGATCCACGGGCGCGTGCCGAGGCTCAAGTCGCCGACCGACAGCGACGTGTTGCTACCCGTGACGCCGGTGCGGGCCGCCGAGGACGTCCACCAAGTGGTCAGCCACATCCAGCAGCGGGCGACCGCGATCCTGACGTCCGAGCTCGGCATCGATCCGAAGGCGACGATGGGTTTCGCTATGGCGCTTTCGGAGGCCTGTCAGAATATTGTAGAACACGCCGGCACGGGCGGCTGGGTCGCCGTGCAGAGCTATCACTGGCGTCGCCGGCTCGCCCGCCGCGTGGTCGTGATCGCGGTCGCGGACGCCGGTGTCGGGTTCCGCCATTCGCTGGAACCAACCCAGGCCAAGCGGTTCGGCGAGCGCTGGGGGGATGCCGCCGCGCTCGAGGCGGCGCTAATCCAGGGCGTGAGCCGGTTCCGAGACCCGGGCCGCGGGCAGGGGCTGAAGGGGATCCGGAACTACATCAGTCGGTGGGACGGGAAGATCTCCATCCGCAGCGGAACGGCACGGATCAGCATCGTTCCCTCCTGGGACGACGACGTGCCGCTCAAGGATGGGCTCCCCGCATTCCCGGGCTCGCAGGTGCTGCTGATCATCCCGGAACAGGGGTCGCGGAAGTGATTCAGCATATCGACGTGCACGCCGTCTTGCAGCAATCCGTGCCCGGCTTTTTCGCCGACCTGGTGACCCGGCCGACGGGGCGCGCAGTCCGCAAGGAAATCGAACGGGCAATCGCTGGCGCCACTCCCACAGTGACCCGGATGGACTTCGCGGGCGTTGGCTGCATTGACTATTCCTGCGCCGACGAGATCATCGCCAAGCTGTTGCGCGAGGTGAAGGTGCTGTTGTTGCGGGGCCTCACCGACGGTCACCGTGAGGCGATCGAGCCGGTCCTGGTGAGTCACGGACTGGCGGTGCTGGTCGAGCTGCCCGACGGCACACTGGAGGCCCTCGGCCCACGCGAGACGGCGGAGCGACTCATCGAGGAGCTGGTTGCGCGCCATGTGGCGACGCGCACGCCGGGTGGCACGGTGGCCCTGACGGCCGCGTGAAGTCCCCCCCC
>DASQAH010000180.1:0-20466 GCA_035635835.1 Gemmatimonadales bacterium | reverse complement strand
GGGGGGGGGGGGGGGGGGGGGGGGGGGGGGGGGGGGGGGGGGGGGGGGGGGGGGGGGGGGGGGGGGGGGGGGACTGGGCCGAGAGGGGCTTCACGCCGGTGAGCAGACGGTAGGGCCGTCGCGACATCTCGTCCACGAAGTGGTTCAGTTGCCGGCTGAGCTGCGTCAGGTTCGTGACCGCCTCCCGCAAATCACGCCGGTTCTCGGCCGTCAGGAGCTGAGCCGCACTCGTCAGCGAATCGATGTGCTGCAGTACGCGATGGGAGGTCGCGAGGGTGGCAGTGAGGGAGTCGGGGAAGCCTGCCCGGTCTACGCGGGTGATCATGGCGTTCATGCGCTCCATCGTGCCGGCGACGTCGTGCAGCGTTGCCTTCACGTCCGGCGTGATCCCGCGTACCGTCTCGTTGACCTGCCCGAGCGTGCTCTGCATGCGTGTCAGGGTCTGGCGGGACTCGTGCAGCACCGCCTCGACCTGCTTCGACACCTGGGCGGCGACATCGCTCAGGGCGTCAAGCGGCGACACCCGCCGCGTGGAATTGATCGTGTCCCCCGCCTGCAAGAACACGCGCCCGCGGGCCGCGGTGTCCGGCAGCTCGAGCCGAATCAGCGCCGACGCCGAGATCTGGTTGACCTGCTCGATCTGGGCGCGCGTGCCGACGGGCAGCTGCAGCCGCGACCCGTCCTGAAACGACTCCGCGACGGAAAGCCGGGCGAGGAAGGAAATCGCGCCGGTGGCCGCTGCCACACGCGGCGTGATGCGCGTGACGCGTCCCACCTCGAGACCCTTGACCAGCACGCGGGTGTCGGTCGTGATGCCGTCGGCGCTGGCCACGCGCACGTAAATCGCGTAACGGTGCTCGCCCCACCCGCTGGTCGCGATGAGCGCGCCAACCACGATGGCGATCGTGCAGACGATCAACAGACCGACGATGAAGTCCTGGCGGGTCGTCTCCACCTCAGACCGCCTCCAGCTCCAGGGCGCCGGCCCGCGTAACTCGGAAGACCCGCTCCACACGGTGGTGCAGGCCGGGAGGCAGCTCGTGGCCCGTGATCAGAATTGTACGCCGGGCTCCCTCGGCGGTCTCGCCCCCCCGGGCGAGCTCGAGGAGTTCGGCCGATGTGCGGGCCGTGAGCCCGTCGAACGGTTGCTCGAGGATCAGCAGCGCGGGGTCGAACGCGAGGGCGCGGGCGAACGCCGCCCGGCGGCGCTCCTCCTCGGTCGCCTGAGCCGGTCGCAAGCCCGCGGCGGCCGTCACGCGCGCCGCCACGAGCATCACGTTGACCCGGCCCTCGATCTCTCGCGGGCTCGCTTCGCTCCCGAACCGCAGCGGCAGCGCGACGTTGTCCCGGAGGGAGAGGTTTTGCAGCAGCCCCTCGCCCGCGGGCAGGTATCCCACGCGGCGGCGCACCGCCAAACGCTCCCGCTCGGGGAGATCGGCGATGATCGTGTCGAATACCGTGACGTGGCCCGCGGGCGGGGGCTCCAAGCCTAGCGCATAGCCCCCCAGGCGACCGAGGCCGCTGTCCTCGTCGCCAAGCAGCGCCACGGCCTGGTGTGCGGGGACGGTCACGGTCAGTGGGACCGCGTCGCGGCGCCCCCCTCCACCGATCGGCACTCCTTCGATGGCCAGTGGCGCTGTCATGGTCTCACGCGATCACGACGAAGAGGGCCGAGCACAGGAAGATCCCGACGATCGATGTGACGGTGGCGCGGCTCGTCGCGACCGGGATCTCGGTCGGAGCCCCGCGTACCGCGAGGCCGAAGTAGGCGGGGACGAGGCCGACGATGAGTCCGAACGTGACCGCTTTGGCGACGGTGAGCCAGACGTCTTTCAGCGCGAGCGACTGGAGCACGATCTCGAAGTAGCGGCCGGCGACCATGCCGTTGAAGCGCGCCGCGGCGAAGCCGGCGCCCACGGCGACCAGGTCGAACACGACCAGCAACACGAACACGCTGACGAGCGAGCCGACGAATCGCGGTAGGACGAGGTACTGGCGCGGGTCGATCCCCATCGCCTCCAGCGCGCGTACTTCCCCGAGGACGCGATTCGTGGCCAACTCGGCCGCGATGGCCGTGCCGGAGCGGCCGGCCACGGTGAGCGCCGTGATGAGCGGCCCCAGCTCGCGCACAATGGCCACTACGATGAGGGTGCCGATGAAGTCCGTGGCGCCGAGCTGGCCCAGCTCGCGCACCGCCTGCGAGATCACGAGGAAGGAGAGGATGCCCGACAGCAGGACGACGAGTCCGACCGCGTCGGCCGCGGTGAAGCGGATCTGATTGAGGGTGACCCGCAGGGCCACGGCGCGACCCGCGGCGGGCAGGGTGCCGAGGGAGCGCAGGGCGCCAAAGCCGAAGCGCGCCAGCGCCCCCAGACGGGAGAGCCGGCGCGCCGTCGATCCGCCGAGGCGGCTGATCGGATCGCTCACCGGGGGGGGGGCGTCACGAGTTCTTCTCGCGCTGCAGTCCCTGCTGGGCCTCCGCGTACTCCGGGAAGACCTCGAGGGCCCGCTGATACATCTCGATCGCCCGGTCCCGCTGACCGCGGTCGTGATACAGCAGCGCGCGCGAGTAGTAGGTCAGGGCCTCCGTCGGCACCTGGCGGCTCATGCGCTGGTCCGAGGCCTGCTTCGGGAGCGGCGGCAGACTCACGTCCTTCATCAAGCGCTGGGCGAGGGTGCGGATCAGGTCGAACAGGTGATCCCGCGACATCTTGTCCGCTTCGACCCGGACGATCTCACTGGTTTCGACGTTGACGAGCCGGATGTCGAGCCGGAAGTCACCGGAGAAATCGATGAACATCCCGGTGATCGCGTACTTCGCGCCGACGATCTTACCGATCTTCGCCGCGGTCTGCGCGCTCACCCTGCCCGAGGCGCCGAGGTTCTGCTCGTCCAACAGGTGCTGGACCTGCTCGCGCTCGACTAGCCGCACGGCGGGGTTGGCCGCCAGCTCGGAGATCAGCATCCCCGGAATCCCCCGCTGCAGACCGTCGAGATTCTCTTTGTTCTGCCCGAACGAGCCGCCGTCATCGAACATGAATACGGCGATGCCCGGCCGGGTATCCTGCGCGCGCACCCGGGTGGCGAATCCGTCGAGCAGGCTGCCAAGGGCCGCGAGGGCCAGCAGGATCACGATCGACCGCAAACGCATACGTTGCTCCTCACGTCAGAGAGTCAGCTGCATGCCCTCCTGGGCGCCCAGCACTTCAGCGGGCCGTCCACGGGGCCGGGCCTCACGGCGCGCGGCCGCAAGGAGGTCGTCCATTGTCTTGTCGTCGTGCTCCGGCTCGTGATGGAACAACACGAGCCGCTCCGCCCCCGCCTCCGACGCCAAGAGCACGGCTTCCGCATAGGTCGAGTGCCCCCAGCCGCGGTGCGACTCGAGCTCGACCGGCGTGTACATCGCGTCGTGGATCAGCAGGTCCACGCCCTGGAGGAAGTCGACGAACCCCTGGCGCCACGACCGCGACGTGCTGTACTGCCCGCCGGCACCGAGTTCGTTGTCCGTCACGTAGGCCATGCTTGGCCCTCCGGCCGCCGGCGTCAGCCGGTAGCCGAGCGTCGTTCCGGGGTGCCGCAGCTTGATGGTCCGCACCCGGAACTCGCCCACCGAGAACTCCCCCTCCTCGACTTGCTGCACGGTGAGTTTCGCCGACAGGGCATCGAGCGGCACCGGGAACACCGCTGGGTCCATCTGCTGGCGCAGGATCGCCTCGAGCGACATCGTGCCCTGGCGCGTACCCCAGATTTGCACGGCGTTCCCCGGCGCGAAGAACGGCTTGAAGTGCGGTAGCCCCTGAATGTGATCCCAGTGCGCGTGCGAGAGCAGGATTTGGGCGTTCACGGCGCCGTTTTGCTGCTCGACGAGTTTCAGCCCGAGGGCCCTGATCCCCGTTCCCGCATCGAGGATGACCACCTGCCCCCCGGCGCCCTCGACGGCGACGCACGGCGTGTTGCCGCCGTAACGCGCCGTCTGGGCCCCGGGAGTCGGGATCGAGCCCCGAGTCCCCCAGAAGGTCACCGAGTAGGTCACGCGCTTGGCCACGCCGAATCCTGGGCTAAGTTACGGAGAATCCGTCATGTACAACAAGCCGCCGCCTCACCGCCGTGCGGTGACCCACCTCACGCCCGGCCGGCCGCGGCCGCCAGCGCGGCTCGATCGCGGATCGTTATGTCCTTGCGCGAAACGGCGATCACGCCCTTGTCCACGAGGTCCCGCATGGTGCGAGAGACCGTCTCCCGGCTGGAGCCGATCATCTGGGCAATGGTGTGGTGCGTCAGGCGCCGCCGGATGCGCTCCCCACCGGCCTCGTCGGCGAGTTCGAGCAGCAACTGGGCCACGCGCCCATTGACGTCGAGCAGCACGAGGCTGCCGACCTTCTCGTCCACCCGGCGCAAGCGCCGGGACAGCTCTTTGAGCAGCGCGAGGGCGATCATCGGGACCTGCGCGAGGATCGGCTGGAAGTCCTCGCGGCGCAGGACGACCAGCGTCGAGTCCTCCATCGCGATCACATGAGCCGAGCGCGGTTCGTCGTCGATCAGCGCCATCTCGCCGAAAAACTCGCCCGTGCCCATGACCGAGAGAATGACCTCGCGCCCGTCCTCACCGATCAGGACTACTTTCACCTGCCCATCGGCCACGACGTAGAGCGCGTCCCCCGGGTCGTCCTCGAAGAGAATGACGGAGTTCTTCGGGTAGGACCGCTCGCGGGCAACCTCCACGACCCGTTGCAGGTCGATGGGGCCGAGCTGGCCAAACAACGGGACTTTCTGGAGCACCGCGGCAGCGGACACGAAGCTCTCCCCTCGAGCGGGGGGTGTGGTGAGGCGCAAGCTTACGGCCTCGCCCCGCCGGTGTCAATTCATCGCGCGCTGCAACGCTTGCCGCCAACTCATGAAGCCAGTTATATTTCCGGCCTTCCGGCGGCAACGACACTCAGTCAAGGATGCGAGCAGTGAAACCCGGCATTCATCCGACGTATCAGCGAGCAACCGTGCAGTGCGCCTGCGGCAACAGCTTCGTCACGCGCTCCACGATCCCCGTGATCCACGTTGAAATCTGCGCCCAGTGCCATCCGTTCTTCACCGGCAAGCAAAAGCTGATCGACACGGCCGGCCGTGTGGAGCGGTTCCGTCAGAAATATCGGACGGATAAAGCGACCGGCTGACCCATGGAGGCCCGACTCCGCCAGGCGCTCGTGCGGGCGGAGGAAGTCGCCCACCAGCTGGCCGACCCGGAGACCGCGCGGAACCCGGCCAAATTGAAACAGCTGGGCCGCGAGCACGCACGGCTCGACGGCATCCGCCACCTCCATGAGCGCCTGGAGCGGCTCCGCCAGGAACTCACCGAGGCTCAGGAGATCCTGCGCGACCGCGACCCGGAACTGTCGCAGCTCGCCCGCGCCGACGTAGAGCGGCTACGGCCCCCGATCGAGCAGCTCGAGCGGCAGCTCGCCGACCTCCTCACCCCGACGGACCCCCTCGACGACCGCGACGCCATCGTGGAGATCCGCGCAGGCACGGGTGGAGACGAGGCGGCACTCTTCGCTGCGGATCTGTTCCGCATGTACACCCGCTTCTGCGAGCGGCGAGGCTGGAAGGTCGAGGTGCTGGCTCTCTCCGAAGGCACGCTGGGTGGCCTGAAGGAAGCGATCTTCGCCGCCCGAGGACCGAAGGTGTACGGCACCTTGCGCTACGAGTCGGGTGTGCACCGGGTCCAGCGGGTGCCGGCGACCGAAGCGCAGGGGCGTGTTCATACCTCCGCCGCCACGGTAGCGGTGCTGCCCGAAGCCGAAGAGGTGGACGTGAAGATCGAGGACAAGGATCTCCGGATCGACGTGTTCCGCTCCGGCGGCCCTGGGGGTCAGAGTGTCAACACGACCGACAGCGCGGTGCGCGTGACGCATCTCCCCACCGGTCTCGAGGTGAAGTGCCAGGACCAGAAGTCCCAACTGCAAAACAAGATCAAGGCGCTCGAGATCCTGCGTTCGCGTCTCCTGGACCGGAAGATCGCCGAGCAGGAGGCCGCGCGAGCGCGGGAGCGGCGAGCCCAGGTCGGCACGGGCGACCGGTCGCAAAAGGTCCGTACCTATAACTACCCGCAGAACCGGGTCACCGACCACCGTATCGGATACACCACCCACAACCTCGCCGATGTGATGCAGGGCGAGCTGGATGACCTGATCGCCGCCCTCCGGCAGGCGGGGGAGAAGGAACGCTTGAGTGCCTGAACCGGAGCGCTCGTCCATCGCTCACTCGCTCGCCTTGGCGGCTGAGCGGCTGGCACGGGCGGGGGTGCTGAACGCGAAGCGGGAGGCGACGGCGTTGTGGGCGGCGCTGGAAGGCGTGAAGCCGGGGGACGTATGGCTGCGGCGCGACGGTGTGCCGACGCCATCTCAAGTCGAGTTGTTTTGGCAAGCTGTTGAGCAGCGGGCCAGCGGCGTTCCGTTTCCCTATGCGGTAGGGCACGCAGCCTTCCGCTCCGTCGGCCTCAAGCTCGACCCGAGGGCGGCGATCCCACGCCCGGAGACGGAGGGGCTCGTCGAGCTCGTCCTCCAATGGAGCGCGGGGAAGACGGGCGGCCTGGCGGCGGACATCGGGACCGGGAGCGGCTGCATCGCGCTCAGCCTCGCGGTGGAAGGGAGGTTCGATCGCGTGATCGCCGTGGAGCGCTCGCCGGACGCCGCTGCGCTGGCACGGGAGAATGTCGCGCTGATCGAGCCCGGGACGCCCGTCGAGGTGCGCGAGGGCGACCTGCTGGCGCCGCTCGACGCCCGAGTCCGGGGGAAGAGGGGGAAGGCGGGGAAGCAGGGGAAGAGGAAACGGCGGCAGCCCGAGCGATATCGGGTCATCGTATCCAATCCGCCGTATCTGACGGAGACGGAATACGAAGCGCTCGATCCCACGGTCCGGCTGTTCGAGCCCCGCGCTGCCCTGGTGAGCGGGCCGGACGGCCTGGAGGCCACGCGGGCGCTGTTCGCGGGGGCAGCCGACCGGCTCGAGCCAGGCGGCGTGCTGTGCGTCGAGATCGACGAGCGGCGCGCGGAGCAAGTGCGGCTGCTGGCCCACGAGTTCGGCTGGCGCCGGATCGGCATTCATCAGGACCTGTTCGGCCGCCCGCGCTACGCGCTGGCGTTTCCCGCGGCGACGGAGGACGCGTGATCGACGACAAGGCGCAGGAACTCGGCCGGCTCCTGGGGCAGAGCGAGGAGTACAAGACCTTGCGGCGGGCCAGTGAACGCCTGCGCGAGGACGCGGAGTGCCAGCGCTATCTAAGCGAGATCGAGCGCCTGGCGGCGGAATTGGAGCGCGCGGCGCAACAAGGTGTGGAACCGCCCAAGCAGCTCGTCGAGCAGTACGACACCACTCTGCAAAGCGTCCAGGGCAATCCGGTGTACCAGCAAATGGTGGCCGCGCAGGCTAACTTCGAGAAGCTGATGGCGAAGGTCAACGAGCGGATCTTCGACGGCATGAAGAAGGGGTCGGCCAGCCCGATCATCACGCTGGGCTGATGGGGCGCGGGGGAGGGGCGGGCGTGTTTCTGGTCGTGGAGGGGCCGGAGGGAGCGGGCAAGACGACGCTCGTGCGCTGGCTCGCCGCCCAGCTGCTCGCCGAAGGGCGGCAGGCGTTTACGGTGCGGGAGCCGGGCGGCACCCCAGTAGCCGAGGCCGCCAGGAAGCTGGCGCTCAAGTCGAAGCACGACATCGCACCTGCGGCCGAGCTGTTTCTCATGCTCGCGGCGCGTGCCGATCTGGTGGAGCGCGAGATCCGGCCGGCGCTTGAGGCCGGGAAGGTGGTGGTGGCAGACCGGTTCGACCTGTCGACCATGGCCTACCAAGTCGCCGGGCGCGGGCTGCCGGGAGAGGACGTGGCGGCGGCGTTGCGACTCGCCACGGGAGGGCTTGTGCCCGATCTGACGCTGGTCTTGGACGTGCCGGTAGCAGTCGGGCGGGAGCGCCAGCGCCGCTCGCGCAAGGAGCAGGACCGCTTCGAGCGGCAGGACGACGCGTTCCACGAGCGGGTGCGCGCCGTGTATCAGGCTGCGAGCGGACCCGGCGTCGTGCACGTCGATGCCACCCAGTCGAAGCAGGCCGTCCAGGAGGCCGCCTGGCGCGAGGTCATGGCGGTGAGCGCACATTCACTGCGAGGGATGTCATGAAGCATCGGAACAT
Organism: Gemmatimonadales bacterium; assembly: GCA_035635835.1. Classification (GTDB taxonomy): domain Bacteria; phylum Gemmatimonadota; class Gemmatimonadetes; order Gemmatimonadales; family GWC2-71-9; genus 13-1-40CM-70-15. The sequence goes on along the minus strand of DASQAH010000180.1, from coordinate 12,295 downwards.
CGCGATCGTCGTGGTCGTCGCCGTTGTGGCCCTGGCGACGGGCGGCTGGCTGCTGCAGCGCGAAGGCAGCCCCGCGGGCTCGGTGTACCAACAGGCCCGGCTGTTCGACGACGTGCTGGCCCGGGTCGCCGACTTCTACGTCGACTCGATCGATGAGAAGCGGCTCTACCAGATGGCGATCGACGGGATGCTCGATCAGCTGCACGATCCGTATTCGGTGTTCTTGAAGCCCAACGATTTCCACTCGCTGACTGAACAAACGAGCGGGGAGTACGGCGGACTCGGCCTCCAGATCGACGTGCGCAACGGCTGGATCACGGTGATCGCGCCGCTCCCCGATACGCCGGCCGAGCGCGCCGGCATTCGGGGCGGGGACCTGATCATCGTGCTGAACGACAGCTCCACTCAAGGGTGGAAACAGGACAAGGCGGTCAAAGAGCTGCGGGGCACGCCCGGCAGCGTCGCGGTGCTGAAGATCCGCCGGGTGGGCATCGAGCAGCCGATCACCTACAAGCTGACCCGGGCCACCATCCACGTCCGCTCCGTCGACCCCAGGACCACCATGATGCTCGATGACCGGGTCGGCTACGTGGCCGTCAGCACGGTGAGTCAGGCGACGGCGCCCGAGCTCACCGTCGCGATCGACTCGTTGATGAAACAGGGGATGAAGTCCCTGATCATGGACCTGCGTTACAATCCGGGGGGACTGCTCAACCAGGGTATCGCGGTGAGCGAGCTGTTTCTCAACCCCGGGCAGGAGGTCGTAGCCACGCGCGGTCGCGCCCCGGACGCCACGCACGTCTACCGGGACACCAAGCCGGAACGCTGGCCTCAGCTGCCGATCGTCGTGCTCGCCAACAGCGGCACGGCGAGTGCGGCGGAGATCGTCGCTGGCGCGCTGCAAGATCACGATCGGGCGATCGTGGTCGGCACGCCCACGTTCGGCAAGGGGCTCGTACAGCAGCTGTGGCAACTGGGCCCTGACTTCGGCTTGAAGCTCACCACCGCCCGGTGGTACACGCCAAGCGGCCGCACAATTCAGCGTTCGAGCCGCAACGAGCAGGACCAGGAGGCGCAGGCGTTGGCAGCGGAGGAGGGCAAGGACACCGTCGCCGACTCGCTGGTGTTCCATACCGACCACGGCCGCATCGTGCGCGGCGGCGGCGGCATCCGGCCCGACATGTTCGTCGCGCCCGATACCTTCACCACAGCCGAGCGCACGTTCGTTCGAACGCTCGGCAACAAGGTGCCCGTGTATTGGGACGTCCGCTCGGGCTACGCGCTAGAGCTCAAGGGAGCGGGCAAGTTGACGGACCCGACCTTTACCGTCTCCGACGCGATGGTGGACGAGGTGTTGCAACGGCTCCGCAGTCGCGGCGTGGCCCTGCCCGACAGCGTGGCGGCCGGTGCCCGGCACTTGATCGCCCAGGAGCTCGGCTTTGAGGTGGCCCGCTACGTGTTCAGCCGACAGGCCGAGTTCCGGCGCCGAGTGAGTGACGATCGCCAAGTCCAGCAGGCCCTGGCGCTTGCCCGAAAGGCGAGGAGCCCTGCCGATCTCCTCACGCTCGTGACGGTGCGCGCGGCGCCGGCGCACAATTAGTGATCCGCCGGGCGCCGGCACACGCGGGCGTCGGGATCATCGGGCCGGGGCGGACGGGGATCGGCCTCGCCCTGGCCCTCGCGGCCGCGGGCTATCAGGTGCGACTGCACGGCCGGCGCGAGAAAAAGGTTCCCCAGCCCCTCTCACTCACCGTCGGCCCCGAGAACCAGCCTCCCGCGTGGCTCGGCGACGTGGACGTGCTCTTCCTGGCGGTGCGGGACGACGCGATCCGGCCGCTCGCCCAGCTGCTGCACGACACGCAGTCGGTGCGGCCGGCGCACGTGGTGCTACACCTTTCCGGCGTGCAGGGCCAGGAGGCGCTCGGCCCCCTCGTCACGAGTCGCGCGGCGCTGGGCTCGCTCCACCCGCTGCAGACGATCAGCGATCCCGTACAGGCGCCCGAGCGGCTGCGAGGCGCTTGGGCCGCAGTCGAGGGAATGCCGCGCGCCATCGAGGCCGCCGAGCGGCTGGCGGAGGATGTAGGTCTGCGGCCCTTCCGTCTCACCGCGAAGGCCAAGGCGGTCTATCACGCCGGAGCGGTGTTCGCGTCCAACTACTTCGTGGTCGTAGAGGCGGTGGCGCAGCGGCTGCTGCGGCACGCGGGGCTCACTGACGCCGAGGCCTGGACGGCGCTGCAGCCGCTGGTCCGGGGAACGCTCGAGAACCTAGAGCAACAGGGCCCGCTGGCGGCACTCACCGGGCCGGTCCTGCGGGCGGACACCGACACTATTATGCGGCACCTGGAGTCGCTGACGGCCGACGACGGGAAGCTCTACCGCAGCCTGGGTCGGGCCGCGCTGGAGCTGGCTCAGAAACGGGGGATGGACGAAGCGACGGCGGCGAAGGTGGCCGAGGTGCTCGCTACTGATCTACCACTCGTGCTCCGGGCGGTGGAGCGAAAGTGAACTCCCGTGCGGGGACGCGAGCGTTCACCCGCACGTTCCGCAGCACCACGACCCGCCGCTGCCCCGATCCCTCGGTGATTTCGATTCGCCCGAGCAGCCCGCTCCCACGACTCACCCACACGGCCGCATCCCGATAAGGTGCGCTGGGGTTCTTCGGCGTTAACGCCAGCACGTCCACGATGCTCGCGTCCGAGGCCAGGGAGTCGGCGCGCAGCCAGCGTGCTGCGTAGCGCTCACGCGGCCGCTCGACGAACTGGGCGATGAGGTTGGGGCCAGTGGTGCCGGCGCTGGGGATGGCGGTGCGAATCACCTGGCCGGGCGTCGTGCTGGGGGTATAGAGCCAGAGCCAGCGGCCATCGGCGACGATGCGGTCGCCCTTCGGGGCGGTGAACCGCATGGCGAAGCGGTTGGGCTTCTCCTGATAGAGCCGTCCACGCGTCGTATCCACGACCCCGGCCATGGGGTTGTCAACGATTTGGACGAAGTCGGCGGACAGGGTGCGGACGGTGTCGTAGGTGGCGGAGGCATGATCGAGAATCGACAGGGCGTCGGACTGTCGGATGGTGAGACCGGCCAGGACTGCGGCGAGTGTCAGAAACAGTTCGACAGCGCCCCAGTCCGACCGTCCGGGCGAGCTCACGCACTCACCGGCGCCGGCTCCGCCACCCGACGCCCGATGACTTCCGCGATTACGCGGACCTCGCGCATCAGCTGGGTGAACTGGTCCGGGAACAGCGACTGCGCGCCGTCGGAGAGGGCCTGCTCCGGGTCGGGATGCACTTCGACCATGATGCCGTCGGCGCCGGCGGCGACGGCCGCGCGCGCCATGGGAATCACCTTGTCCCGCAGCCCGGTGCCGTGCGAGGGGTCGGCGATGATCGGTAGGTGCGACAGCTTGTGGACGACCGGGATGGCCGTCAGGTCGAACACGTTCCGCGTGGTTGGATCGAACCCGCGGATGCCCCGCTCACACAGGATGACGTCGTGGTTCCCCTCGGCGAGAATGTACTCGGCCGAGAGCAGCAGCTCCGTGACGGTCGCCGACAGGCCGCGCTTGAGCAGGATCGGCTTACCGCAGCGCCCCGCCGCTTTGAGCAGCGAGTAATTCTGCATGTTGCGCGCGCCGATCTGCACGATATCGGCGACTTCGGTCACCCAGCGCACGCCCTCGGGGTCCATCGCCTCGGTGCAGACGAGCAGGCCGCTCTCCTCGCGTGCCCGGGCGAGCAGTTTGAGGCCCGGCCGGCCCAGACCCTGGAACGTGTAGGGGGAGCTGCGCGGCTTCCACGCGCCGCCCCGCAGGATCACGGCGCCGGCCTCTCGTACTTGTTGGGCCGCGGTCACGATCTGCTTCTCCGACTCGACGGAGCAAGGGCCGGCGATCGCCACGACCTCAGCGCCGCCAACCGTGACGCCTCCTCCGAGCCGGATAACCGTCGACTCCCCCTTCCATTCCCGGCTCACCTGCTTGTAGGGCTTGGAGACGTGGATCACTTCTTGGACGCCGGCCAGCCCCTCGAGTCGTGAAGCGTCAACGCGCCCGTCGTTGCCGACGAGGCCCACCGCGGTGCGCTGCGCGCCCGGCATGGTGCGGGCCTGGTAGCCCAACTCCTTGATGACGGCGACGACCTTCTCGATCTCCTCTGCGGTCGCCCCGTGCCGCATCACGATCAGCATTTGGCCCCGTGCCCTCCACCCCCGATGGTGAACCGGTCTCCGTCCCGCGCGGCCGTGACGGGGCCGCGGAACTTCGCGGCCGCCCCGCGGGCCGGGTCCGAAGTCTCGACGGGAGGATAGAAATGCGTCAAGACGAGTCGGCGGGCCGCGGCCTCCCGGGCCAGCTCGCCGGCCCGCTCCGGCGTGAGGTGGCTGTCGATGGCCATCGCTTCCGGGAGCGAACACTCCGCCAGAAGGAGGTCACAGCCATGGGCCCAACGTCCCAGCTCGGACGACGGGCCCGTGTCTCCCGTATAAACCAGCCGGCCCTCCGGCGCGCTGAGACTCAACGCCACGCTTTCAGTCGTGTGCGGCACCGGGAACGTCTCCAGGCTCATCTCGCCGTCGAGCGGGAACGGCTCCCCGTCCCGTACGTCGAGGATGCCGAGCGGGAACCCGGGGTCGAGTAGCCAAGGCCCATATGCGTCCGCGAGGCTCTTGATCAGGCGCACGACGCCGGGGGGACCGAGGATCACGAGAGACTCGGTCCGCGGCGGCGCGGTGGTGTACTTGAGCGCGTACACCAGCATGGGCAGCTCCCCCCAGTGATCGGGGTGGAAGTGCGAAAGGATCACGTGGGTCACCTGCTGCCACGGGAGCCCGAAGGACGCGAGGCGGTGCAACGAACCCGCGCCGCAATCGAGCAGGATCCTCAGGTTGCCGCGCGTGACCCAATGACAGGCCGCCGTGCGCGTCGCGGAGGGAGCCACGGTGCCGGTGCCGACGGTGATCAGTTCCACGCTAGGGAGCCTTTCCGCTGAAGACGAGTCGCTTGAAGAGAATTACCCTGCCTGCCTGCAACTTGTACAGGTACACCCCGGCTGGGACCACGCGGCCGTCGTCCGCGCGGCCGTCCCACATCAGGCGGGGGTCGCACTCGGGCCCACCCGCGGGCCCGCGGCCGTAGCGACCGGCGTCCAGCACTGCCGGGAACCCCGGCCCCGGCACGAGGTGGCGCACTGGGCCGCCACGCAGATCCAGGATCACGAGCTCGGTGCGGCCGGTCGCGGCCAGGTCGAACCAGATGCAGGTCGAGTCGCGTCCCCCCCCCCCCTCACCGCCCCCCGCCACCGATGACGGGAAGGGGTTGGGGAAATTCTGATAGAGAATCGTCGTGGGCGGGACGGTCGGATCGAGGACCAGAAACGTGCCCTGGCTCAAGACCAGGCTGGTGTCCGCACCCGCGCGGACGACCAGGCGCCAGGAATACGGGATGTTCCGCTCCAGCGCCACCGGCATCTGAAAGAAGGTATCGCGCAGGCCACCGGCCCCGTACACCGAGATCGGGTCCCCAGCGCGGAACACAAAGACATCGTATCGAAACGGCCCTGGGGGCGCGACGATGGGGGGCGAGGTCCAGACGAGCGTGGGTTGAGGATCCGTGGTGGTGGTACCGCCCGAGGTGCTGAGCGTGAGTGGTGTGGCCCACGGCGGCACGGTGATGGGACCAACGACGCCCGTCGAGGCCGCCACGCCGGTCGCCGAGGTGGCGTCGACGCGCCAGAAAAGCGGCAAGCCGGGTTTGAACGGCCGCCGGACGAGTACGGAGGTCATATCCACGACGGTCGTGTCGAGCCGGGGCGCGGCGAAGCCTGCGTCGCGGCTGACCCGCAGCCGGTAAGTCACCGGCGTGGCGAAGGCGGGGACAGGCGCCGACCACTGAAAGACGGGCGTCACTGAGGTGAGGACGGGGGGCAGAGGGGCCAGCGGCGTGACCTGCTGCGCGGCCAGGGCCGCGGGGAGGGCGACGAGCAGCGCTGCGGCCCGCTCCCGGAGCGGCCGGCGCATGGAATCAGGCCGGTTCCAGCTGGCCTAGACGGACCCCGACGATAGTGGAGACGCCGGGTTCCTGCATCGTGACCCCGTACACGGCATCGGCGGCCTGCATGGTCCGGGGGTTGTGGGTGATCACGATGAACTGGGTCTGGTCCTTGAATTCCGACAGCAGGCGGACGTAGCGCCCAACGTTGGCGTCGTCGAGGGGGGCGTCCACCTCGTCGAGCAGGCAGAAGGGGCTGGGGCGGGCCAGAAAGATCGAGAAGAGGAGCGACACCGCCACGAGCGTGCGCTCACCGGAGGAGAGCAGGTGGATCCGCTGTGTGCGCTTCCCCCGTGGAGCCGCGTGGATTTCAATCTCGCTCTCCAGGGGCTCGTCTTCGTTGGCGAGCCGCACGTCGCACTCGCCGCCACCGAACAACGTCTGGAACACGGAGCGGAAGTTCTCGCGCACCTTCCCGAACGACTCGAGGAACAGCTGCTTGGCGGTCTGGTCGATTTCGCGCGCCGCCTGGACGAGGGCCGTGCGCGCCGTGACCAGGTCATCGCGCTGGGTCATGAGGAACTCGAGCCGCTTGACCTCTTCGGCGTGCTCCTCGACCGCGAGGGCATTCACCGGGCCGACAGCGTCGATCGCGGTCTTAAGGCGTTCGTTTTCCTGACGCAGCCACTCGACGTCGCCGGCGGCGTCGGGCGCGTCGCGCAGCAGCTGGTCCAGCGGCTTGCGCCATTCCACCTCCACTCGCTCCGCCAGCCCGCGCTTGCGGCCGTCGACCTCGGTCCGCTCGAGCTGCAAGCGGTGCTGTTCCTCCCCGAGAGCCTCGAGCGCGCCGCGCGCCTCCTCAAGCGCCGCTTCCGACCGGCCGAGCTCCGCTTCCGCCCGCGTGACGTGCCCTTCGGCCTCGCGGGCCGCTGCGGCGAGCTCCGTCTCGGCGAGCCGGCGCTCCTGCAGGGCATCCTCCCACTGGGCCCGCTGGCCCGTCAGGGTCCCGCTGTCCCGCTCGAGCGTGGCGATCTCGTCGACGAGGGCGGCAGCCGCCCGCCGGGCGGCATCTGCTTCCGCCGCCGCCCGGGCCGCGCGGTCCCGCGCGGCGGTCAGCCGGGCCTCGACCTGCGCTACCTCCACCTGCCAGTGGACCCGCTGCTCCCGCGCGGCTTCCTGCTGCGCTTCAAGGTCCACGAGGTGGGCCCGCTCGGTGCCGAGCTGCTCGTCGGAGCGCACGCGCGCTAGCTCGCGCTCCTGCAGCTCGCCCCGCAGGGTCGCGAGACGGGTCTCCACTTCCGCCAGCCGGCGCGACAGGCGCTCCACCTGCTCAATGGCGTCGGCGGCGAACCGCCGCGCGTGCACCACCGCCCGCTCCGCCTCCCCTTTCTGGGCGCCCGCGTCAAGCTCCGCTTCGCGGGCGTGCTCGGCTGTTTGGCCGGCCGCGGCGAACGCCGCCTCTGCGGCGGCTAGTTCTCGCACCGTCGCCTCGAGGGCGGCCGCGGCGCGGTCGCGCGCCGCCTCGGCCTCGCGCACCTCCCGCGCCAGCGTCTCGAGCTCGGCCCGCCGCTGCAGCGGCCCGCCCGTTGTCGAGCCGCTCAGGAAGACGGCGCCGTTGGCGCGGCGCAGTGCGCGGCCCTCGCCTCCCTCCAACACTTCGTGGCCCGCCAACAGGGCACGCACCCACGCCGCCGCCGGTCCCTCCACGCGCACCGCGTCCTCGAGCGGGTGGCCGTCGGCGGCGAGGCGCGGGCCGGGCACGCAGGGTAGCAGCACGAGCGGCCCCGGCTGCTCCTCCTGGTGCCAGTGTCGGATCGCGGCGATCGCCGACTCGTCCCGCACCAGCACGGCGTGCAGCCATTCGCCGAGCAAGCGCTCGGCCAGCTCGGCGTCGCGCTGGCTCGTGCGGACGAAGTCTGCAAGCGGACCGATCACGGCATCGCCGAAGCGGTCCTTCGCTTTCAACAGCTCCTGGGCCGCCGGGGCGAGCCCCACGCGTTCGCGGTCGAGCTGGGCGAGGGCGTCGCGCCGCGCCGTCACCTGGGCCAGCGCCTCTTCCGTCTGGCGGCGTGCGGCGCGGCCCCGCATCTCCTGCTCTTGCAGTGCCGCAACGCGCCGCCGCGCCTGTTGCAGCGTTTCGACCGCTTTCACCGCGGCTTGCGCCTGGGCTGCCGCCTGCTGCGCGGCGGCGTCCGCCTGTCCCACCGCCGTCTCGGTGGCCCCTTCACGCGTCCCGCGCTCGGCCGTGGCTCCGGCCAGCTGTTGCCGCAGCTCGCCGCGCTCGCGCTCCAGCGCCGCCCGCTCGCCCTCGAGGGCGCGGAACGCCTCGGCGCGTCGCTGCAGCTCTTCCTCGAGCTCCCGTACCAGCACGCGCTGCGCCACGAGGCGCTCCCGCACCGCCTGCTCCAATGTCGAGCGGCCCGCCAGCTCCCCTTGCACCGCCGTCAGGTCGCGCAGGGCGGCCGTACACTCGGCGTCGGCCGCCTCCCGCTCCCGCGCCGCCTGCGCCGCCCGGTGCTCGTTTTCCGCCCGCTCGGTCGTCGCGCTCGTGCGTCGCTGGCTCGCGTTGCTCAAGCGCTCGGCCGCAAGTTTCAGGTCGCCTTCCAGCCGGCTGGCCTCCACGCGCGTATCGCCCAGCCGGCGCTCGAGCTCGGCCCGCCGCGCCTCAGCCGTATGCCGCGCCTGGACTCTCGCCTCGCGCCCATGCTCGGCCTCCTCCAGGCGCGCGCGAGCCGTGGGCAGTGACTCGGCCAGCTCTCGAGTCCGCACCCCCAGGGCGCCAAGGGCCAAGTCGAGATCCTCCAGCTCGCGGCGCACCAGCGTGATGGCGATCCCGAAGCGCTCCTGCACCATCTTCACGTGACGCTCGGCCTTGCCACGCTGGCGGGCGAGGCTACGCACCTGGGTCTGCACCTCGGCGATCAAATCCTCGAGTCGCGCCAGGTCGGCCTGCGTCTCCTCCAGTCGCCGCTCGTAGCTCTGTTTGCGGTTGCGGTAGATCCCGATCCCTGCCGCCTCCTCGAACAGTGCCCGCCGTTCCTCGGCCTTCTCCGACAGCAACGCGTCGATCATTTTGGCTTCCATCACGACGGCGGCATCCGCCCCGAGCCCCGTGCCGCGCAGCAGGTCCTGAATGTCCCGCAGTCGCACCGGCGAGCGATTGAGGAGATACTCGCTCTGGCCCGAGCGGGACAGGCGCCGCGTCACGGCGACCTCCTGGTATGCGAGGGGCAGGGTACCGTCGGCATTGTCGAAGACCAGCGAGACTTCGGTCACGTTCACCGGTCGACGCCCCGTCGAACCCTGGAAGATCACGTCCTCCATCTTCCCGCCGCGCAGCAGCCGCGGCGATTGCTCACCCAGGACCCACCGCACAGCGTCGGAGATGTTCGACTTGCCGCAACCGTTGGGGCCGACGATGGCCGTGACCCCGAGATCGAAGGGCAACTCGACGCTGCCCGCGAAGGACTTGAAGCCCGACAGCTCTAACCGGCTCAATCTCATGGCGTCCCGATCCGGGTGATGAGGGGGGCGTGAACGCCGGCGCGCTTGAGTTGCGCCTCGGCGAGAGCTGCTTGCTCGGGTGTCTCGAAGGCGCCGACCACGACACGGCGGCCAGCGTTCCAACGCACCGCCGGCACGCCGCGCCCGCGCAGGCCGGCCACGTCCACCGCGGAATCGAGCGCGAACGAATATGGGGCGCGCAGCACGTCGCCCTCGCCGCGCGGAGCCAAGCCGCGGCGCCATAACGAGGCCCGCGCCGCCGCCGCGGCATCACGCGTCGCGTAGGCGCCCACGAGGACGCGATACCACACTGTCCCCGCCGCGTCGAGGGCGATCGGCGTCACGAACGCGCCGAAGCGCTTGGCCACCAGACGGTCGGCGTGCGCCAGGGCACGTTCCAGCGTGCCGTACGCGGCCAGCTGTACCGTCCAGGCGGCAGAATCCGCGCGTGGCGCGGGGGCGGTGGGGGTGGGGGTAGCTCGCGTCGGAGTAGCCGCTCCCCCTCCCCCAACAGAGCTTCCCCCCCCCACCCCTCCCCTCGACTCAACTCTGGGCGGCGCCTCGGGGCGCGCGAGCAGAGCCCAGCCTCCGGCGACGGCGAGCATGACCCCCAGTCCCAGCCACGCGGCACGCCTGCCGCCTGAGGCTCGCGACACCCGCTGCGCGGGGAGGGGCTGTGGTGGCGTGGCCCAGCTCTTCCGCACCGTGCCCAGCAGGCTCGCCCCCCGACCCAACGCGTCGCGCACCCCATCCGCGCCGGCGGCCTCGAGTTCGAAGCCGTCCGGAGCCAACACCATCACGCCGTCCGGCACCGCGCCCAGTTTGGCCAGGCTCGCCGGCGAGAGGAACAACAGGAGCAATGCACCTTCGCTGCGGAACCCGGCTTGCAGCTTGCGCCAGCGGGGCTGCGCGAGCAGCTCCGGCATGTGCACTGTCTCCGAGCCGGCGGGGATGAAGTAGACGCCCCCCACGTCGTGGGCTGCTTTGGTGAGCGAGACACCGAACTCGAAAGCATCCACGATACCTGCCCCCTCGTCCCGGCTGAGCCCAACCGCCTCGTGGAGCACCGGCGCGTCGAGCCAGAGGTCCACCAGTGCCACCCGGCGGCCTCCTTGGGAGGCGGCGCGCGCCGCGTCCCACGCGGCGGCAGCTGCCCAGCGTAGATCGGGAGTCGCCGGTACCAGAGCGACGAGTGCCTGCGCGGCGACGAGCGGGGGCACCAGCCGGTCCAGACGCGAGCGCGGGAGCGGACGCAGGGTCACTGAATCGGCGTTTGGGCCTGGGGGGTAGGACCAGGGCGGCTCGGCGTCGTCGGCTGGTAAATCCAAAACGGCCGGCCGAGCTTGCGACCGATGGCCTCGGCCTGGGTGCGCGTCAGGTATGGGCCGAGCACGACGCGGTAGCCTTCGTCGCTACCCGCCTGGGGTGGCAACACCCTGGCAGCGAGGCCGGCCCGCGACAGCTGTTGGGCCATCTCCTCCGACCACCCCTGGTTCTGCGACACTGAGACCTGGACGTAAAGCGGTCCTTCGGGTCCAGCGGAGTCGGTCGCGGCTTGCGGCAATGCCGCCATCGCGCCGTGATAGCCGCCACGCGGCGTCCACCGGGTGGCGATCCAGAGATCACCGGCACCGCCCGCGACGCGACCCGTCTGCAGCAGCGAGTCGGGTCGATAGGCCACGATGTCCTGGCCCTGCCGCAGCAGCAGCGAGCCATCCGGCGCGACCGTGGGCAGGTCACCCCGCCACGAGGTCGGCAGGGCGCCACGGAGCGACTTGATCGGCAAGTCGACGATCCACGCGGTGTCGCCCATAGTTGGGCGAGCGAGCAGCCAGCGGCCGAAAGGATCGAGACGGATCGTCGATGCGGGGCCAGGCAGGGCAACGCCGTCGATCTCCTGGTGCGCGAAACGGTCGATCACCGCGAGGCCGGGCGCGGTACGCTGGGCGACGTAGAGACGATGGCCCGAGGGCGAGAACACCACGGCGCGAGGATGATCGGGCAGCGGGACGAAAGCCGGCTCGCGGCGGCCCACCGTGCTGAGGAGCGTGACTCCGGTGTCACTCGCAACGGCCAGCAGGTCGCCCCACCGCGTCGCACCAACGTCGCCGCCGATGGCGATGATGCGCGTCGAGGGAGGCTGGTCGGCCGCCGCGATGATCAGCTTGGGCCGCTCCTGCACCACGATCGCGACGAGGCGCCGGTCGGTCGCGCCGAACACGTCGCGCGGCACGCCGCCCAGTGGCTGCGGCCAGGCGAGGCGAGCGCGGCGCGCCACGGAGATCACACGGCCCTTGCCATCCACGGCGTATAGCGTCCCGTCGGGGCCAAGCGTGGCACGCTCGGCGGCGGTGGCGACGGTGTCGACGCGCCCACTCTCGAGGTCGAGGGCGATCAACTCACCCTTGGTGGTGCGGACGTACAGATAGGCGGCCTCGGGGTCGACGCCTACCACCCCCTCCAAGAGCGGCAGGCGCCCTCGGATCGCATCGGGGACCTCTGCGAGGTCGGGGAGACGGTAGAGGCGGGGCGTGCCGCCCCGCGCGGCGAGGCGGATCAGGACACCGTTTTCCCGGCCAGCGGGTTGCGTCCGTCTGCTAACCGATTGGTTGACCGATACTTGTGATGATGAGGGAGGGGAGGACGCCTGGGATCGGCATCCCCAGAGCGCCACGGTTACGAGGAGGAGGGAGCGTCCAGAAGTGAGCAAATGGCCTCGCCGCACAAGATAGGCAACCGGCGAGGCCAATGCAAGATGCAAGTAGAGCAACGACGCGGAGTTAGAACGTCGGACCGAGGCTCACCGTCCAG
>DASQAH010000179.1:0-2797 GCA_035635835.1 Gemmatimonadales bacterium | reverse complement strand
GGGGGGGGGGGGGGGGGGGGGGGGGGGCAGGGAGATCGGCGAGGAGGGACGCTGCGCGGCCGACAGCGGTGGCGGGGTTGGCGACCCCGAACGCCGCCCAGGAGTGCCCGCCGGGCCCGCGGTAGGTGACCCGGTAGCGCTTGGAGCCGAGCGCCCGGTGCACGATACGCTCCATGCCGGCGCCATCGAGGGCGATCACGGCGGCGGGCCGCAGCCCGTCCCGGGCCAAGAGGTGCTTCACGCCACGCAAGTCCCCGGAGCCCTCCTCCCCCACCGTCGCGGCGAACAGCACGGGTCGCGACGCGGCAACGCGCGCCTGGCCCAGCGCCTCGGCCACGGCGACCAGCGCCGCTAGACCGCGGGCGTTGTCGGAGATCCCTGGTCCTTCGAGCCGTCCTCCCCCCCCCCCTTCCTCATTTCCCCCCTGGCGACGAACTGCGACGTCAACGTCCGGCCCGAACACGGTGTCGAGATGCGCGCACAGGACCACAGCCCTTTCCCCGTTCTCCATTCCCTTTTCTCCGAGCCATCCGTGCACGTTGCCCACCTCGTCGATCAGCACGTTTCGCAACCCGATCTCGCGGAACAGCTCGGCGACACGCGCGCCGCGACGCGCTTCGGCTCCCGTCGGCGCAGGCAGGCGGGAGAGCTCGACCTGCCGTGCCAGCGTGACCTCATCGGTCCGCTCGAGGTAAGCACGGGCGGCCAGGATGCCGGAATGCGCGAGCAGGGCGTCGATGGACAAGGAGCTCCGAGGCACAGAGGGTCAGGGGTTCCGGTGCAAGATAGCGTCTCGAGCTACCATTGGCCTCTGTGTGCCCCTGTGCCACTCAGCGACTTTTCTCTTAGCTTAGATCGCATGGACGAGCGCGACCTGATTTACGATTGGAACCAGGCGCCCGGCAGGGGCGGATTCGATTGGCGGCGCGCCCGCGTGGACTTGAATGACGAGACACTGCGGGACGGGCTGCAGTCGCCCTCTGTGCGCGATCCCTCGCTCGCGGTCAAAAAGCAGCTGCTCCATCTAATGGCCGACCTCGGCATCGTCGCCGCGGATCTCGGGCTGCCCGGTGCCGGGCCTCGCGTGGTGGAGCAGGTAGGAGTACTCGCCCGGGAGATCCGCGACCACAAGCTGGCGATTTCCCCCAATTGTGCGGCCCGGACGGTCATCGCCGACGTGGAGCCCATCGTGCGCATCGCCGATGAGGTGGGGATCAAGATCGAGGCGGCCACGTTCATCGGTTCCTCGCCGATCCGCCAGTACGCTGAGGACTGGACCGTCGAGCGGATCCTGCGCTCCACTGAGGAGGCGGTTACGTTCGCGGTGCGACACGGCCTGCCCGTTATGTACGTCACCGAGGACACGACCCGGGCGCGACCCGAGACGCTGCGGCAGTTGTACGGCGCTGCCATCGACTGCGGCGCCACCCGCATCTGCCTCGCCGACACGGTCGGGCACGCAACACCGGAGGGGGTCAAGGCCCTAGTCGAATTCGTGAGGAAGGAAATCGTAGGGAAGAAAGACGTGAAGGTCGACTGGCACGGTCATCGGGACAGGGGGATGGGCTTGATCAACTGCCTGACGGCCATCGAAGCCGGGGTTGACCGCGTGCATGCCACGGCGCTCGGCGTGGGAGAACGGGTTGGCAACGCCGAGATGGACCTGCTGATCGTCAACCTCAAGCTGCTCGGGGCCTACACGCATGACCTCTCCAAGCTCCCCGAGTATTGCCGCACTGTTGCGGACGCGGTGGGGATTCCCATTCCCATCAACTATCCCGTCATGGGCACGGACGCCTTCCGCACCGGGACCGGCGTCCACGCAGCGGCGATCATCAAGGCCAAGAAGAAGGGCCATCGCTGGCTCGCGGACCGGGTGTACAGCTCGGTGCCGGCGGAGGAGCTCGGGCTCGAACAGAAGATCGAGATCACTCCTGTCTCGGGCCTCTCCAATGTGAAGTTCTGGCTGGAGACGCACGGTTATGACGCGGAAGACGAGGCGGCGTGCAAGGCCCTGTTCGAGGCGGCGAAGCAGACGGACCGTGCCCTGACCGATGAGGAGTGTCATCGTCTGGTGAAACAGGGTCGTCCCCCTTCGCCCTCACCGCCCGCATGGCGGTAGGGACACTGCGGGAGCTCGAGCGCTCCTACTTCGACCTGCGCTGGCACATGGATCCGGTGGCCGCCACCCAGGCGGGGGTCACCGCCTACGACGACCGATACGGCGAATACACCGTCCCCGCCCTGGCCGCTCACCTCGCCGCTCTCAAGTCGCTCGCTACGGCCCTCGAAGAAACCACCTCCGACCTCCTCGATGACGAGATCGACCGCACGGCGCTGCTGAACGAGATCCGTGTCGCGCTGCGGGTTTACGAGCTCGAGCGGCCCCAAGCGCGGAGCCCCGAGTTTTGGCTGTCCCACCTGTTGGGCGGGTTGCATCATCTGCTGCTGCGGGCGGACCGGGGACCCGAAGCCCGGGCCGCAGCGTTGGCCGCTCGCCTGGAGCAGGTGCCGCGGCTGCTGGAGGAGGCGCGTGCGACACTCACCGAGCCGGTGCGGGTGTTCGCGGAGACGGGACTGCGGATAGCTGAGGGTGGGCTGGCGCTGATCCGTCAGGCCGCGGCAGTCGAGGGGGCGCACGCTCCGGCGCTGGCGGCGCGGTTACAGGCGTCCGGGGATGCCGCCGCCGGCGCGCTCGCGGGCTTCACCCACGACCTGGAGCGCTGGACCGAGACGGGCTCCGAGCACTTCGCGGTGGGCGAGGACGGGTTCAATTTCCGACTCCATTACGAGCATG
>DASQAH010000178.1:0-4295 GCA_035635835.1 Gemmatimonadales bacterium | reverse complement strand
GCTATCAAGCACTCCTGGACGACAAGGATATCGACTGCATCGTGGCAGCGGTTCCCGATCACTGGCACAAGCAGGTGGTCGTGGACGCGGTGACTGCGGGCAAGGACATCTACTGCGAGAAGCCCATGTCGCACAGCGCGGCCGACGGCGTGGCCATGGTCGACGCGGCAAAGAGGACCGGACGCATCGTGCAGATCGGCTCCCAGCGCGTGAGTTCTCAGATCTGCGCTAAGGCCAAGGAGCTGATTGCCCAGGGGATGCTGGGCGAGCTGATGCTGGTCGAAGGCTGGCTCGGCCGCAACGATCCGACGGGCGCGTGGCAATACCCGCCGCCGCCGGACCTCTCTCCTCGGACGCTAGACTGGGATACCTGGCAGGGGACGGTCCCCAAGCGGGCATTCGATCCCTACATCTTCGCGCGTTGGCGCTGCTGGAAAGAATACGGCACCGGGGTTGGCGGCGACCTGCTGGTCCACCTGATCAGTGGCATGATGTTCATGTTGGGCATCAATGAGCCGCCGCAGCAGGTTTTGTCCGTGGGTGGCATCCGGCGCTGGAAAGACGGTCGCAATATGCCCGACGTGCACGCCGTCGCTTACTACTTTGGTGAGCTGCCGGTGTACATGCGCCTGAACCTGGGGACGCAGATGCCGGAGACCTACCGCATCCAGGGATCAAAGGGTGTTCTCGAGGTGACCGGATCCACCTTGACCTTCACGCCGCAGACCGGCAGGGATGCGTACCCCAGCTATTATGCCAACAGCTTCCCCCGGGCGCTGCGGGAGGAATACGTCGCGAAATGGCATCAGGAGAACGATCCGCAGCCGGGCCAGCAGCCAATGCCCGAGACAATCTCATTCCGCGGGCCTGACTATGACGACGTTCGGCCACATCTGTGGACTTTCTTTGAGGCGGTGCGCTCTCGGAAACCCGTGGTCGAGGATGCGGTGTTCGGTCACCACGCGGCGCTGGCCTGTCACATGGCGAACGAGTCGTATTTTCGTCGTAGCGCCGTCTCTTGGGACGAGGCCTCGAAGACGATCAAGAGCTGACGGTCACGAGAGCCTCTAGGGCAGCCGCCGCAAGTCGCTATTGCTGACGAACGCCACCCGGCGGCTGTCGGGCGACCAGGAAGGCACGTTGATCGTCCCCTGGCCGCCGTACACATAGCCGACCACCCGGGGCGGCGCTGCCCCCTCCCCCCCGGTCCCCTGGGCGGGCATTAGGCGCAGGTACACGTGCTTGTAGAACGGGTGGTCACTGGGCGCGACGTCCTTCATGAATGATAAAAAAACGATCCACTGGCCATCTGGGGACACGTGCGGGAACCAATTATTGTACTGGTCGCTCGTGATCTGCTCCTGGGCGCTGCCGTCGGCTCGCATCCGCCAAATCTGCATGGTCCCGCTGCGGACGGAGTTGAAGTAGATGTACTTCCCGTCGGGCGAGTACTCCGGCCCGTCATCCAGGCCCGGGGCGCTCGTGAGCCGCGTCTCCTCCCCTCCCTCCGCCGAAATGCGGTAGACGTCGAACTCTCCGCCCCGCTCTCCGGTGTAAACGAGAAACCTCTCATCGGGCGACCAGCCGTGCAGGTACGACGGGCCCCGGCTCGTGACCCGCCGCGGCGTCCCGCCCTCGACCGGTACCGTGTACACGATTGACGCGTTGTGATCGTCCGGGCTGTGGTGGCTGATCCCGAGCGTTCGCCCGTCGAACGACAGGACGTGGTCGTTGTTGTTTTGCGTGGCGAACGCCGTGTTCACGGCGACCGGACGCCGATCCACGAGGTCGAAGCGATAGATGAGGCCCTGGCTGTTGTAGATCAGCGCTCTGCCGTCCTTGGTCCAGTTGGGCGCCTGGAGGGACTCTGGCGAGCGGTACACGATCGTGCGGTCCCCGCTCGCAACGTCGAGGATCTCGAGATTGCTGCCGATATAATCCCGGTACGGCACGAACGCCTGGGGCGCTGGTGCGGTGATCCGGACGTCGCGGAAGGTGGCGCGCTCGATCACGGTGTCGTTGTGCGCGCAGACGAACAGCCCCACGTAGACCTGGTCGCCAAGCGGCAGGTCCGCAACCTGTACCGCCGTCAGGCTGTCGCCGAAGCGGGCCACGGACAGGACGTAGGTGTCGCCCTTGCGCTCGAGTTGCACCACGTCTGCCCCGGAGGCCGGTGATCGGATCTCCTCGGTCGCGCCCCCGGCCGAGCGGCGGAACTGCAACGCGACGAGCCCGTCTCCGTGTACTGCGGCCGTCACATGCGGCGATCCACTCGCGAGGCTGGAGCGCACGCTCCACCCGAACTTGCGGTGCGGCTCCACTCCTGGCCCATTGAACCGTGCGCGCGCCGTCAGGATGAAGTTCCCCTGGATGCGCTTCCACAGGAAATGAAAATCGTCGTGGTCCAACCACATGTTCGCGCCCGAGCCAGCGATCGTGTACTGGTCGCGGTCAGCGTAGTAGGTGACCGAGCCCCGTTTGGTCACCTGGCCGACGTCCGCTTCTCCTTCGAAGAGACCCAGGGATGACTGGGGAGCGGGCGCCCGAGGGGCGACAACAGCGAGAGACGCGGTGAGCGTCGACAATCCCAGCAAGATCGAGACGCGCATGTGCTGGAGCTAGGGAGCGGCGAGGCGGGCCGTGTGGCCCTTTCGGCCCGTGGTAGTGAACGCGGCGACGCGGACGGTCCCGCGGAAGGGGATCGGACCGCGGACCTCGGAGCTGCGCGCCGTGGGCTCGCTGCCGTCGGTCGTGTACCGCAGGGTGAAGCCGGGCAGCTCCACGCTGCAGAGAACCACCCCGCCCTCGACCTTCAGGCCGGGGGTGGGGATCCGGTAGTTGAGGCCCGGGACCTCCCCATCGAGCCGTGGCAGCTCGCGCTTCCCGACCACGTTCACGAAGCGGGACCACGCCTCCCGGTAGAGCGAATCCGACTGGGCCGGGACTGCCTCCTTGGCCCAGTCCGGGTCAGGCGCCCAGGCCCGCTCGGCGAGTCCGAACAGCTTCGGCGCCAGCATGTAGTCGAGCCGTCCC
Organism: Gemmatimonadales bacterium; assembly: GCA_035635835.1. Taxonomy (GTDB): domain Bacteria; phylum Gemmatimonadota; class Gemmatimonadetes; order Gemmatimonadales; family GWC2-71-9; genus 13-1-40CM-70-15. The sequence goes on along the minus strand of DASQAH010000178.1, from coordinate 1,262 downwards.
TCGCCCCCAAGCGTCTCCGACCACAGGTTGCCCTGGATCCCCACGATGTGGGCGCGACCGTAGTCGGTGAGCCGATCTTTGCCGACGAACACGGCAGGGTCCAGGGGATTCCCACGAGCGTCGACACGCGTGTTGCGGTAGTAGTCGAGCGGGATGAACTGGAACGGCTTCTGCACGTCGATGTAGCCCCCCCAGTCGAGCCCGATCTCGTCCGGGTTCTGATTCCATGCGAGATCGAAGTAATAGTTGGTCACGGGACTGAGCACAACGTCGTACCCGCCGTTCGCGAGACGATAGGCAAGGTCCTCGGCCCCCCAGCCGGCGACGTTGTTCCAGACATAGGCGCGCCAGCCGCGCTCGGCGAATCCGGGATTGACGATGACCGCGCGCCGTCCGTCGCGTTGGGTCTTCCGCACCGCGATCTCTTCCCACCCCGAGGGGACAAGGCCTTGGGCCTTCAGGATCTGCTCCACCCGGCCGTAGAACACGAACCAGAGATCGTTGACGCTGGTGAGGCCGTGCGCCTGCATGTAGGCCTGGACGGCTGGCGACCCTACCCAGACCCCGGCCGGGACCTCGTCTCCGCCCATGTGGATGTGGCGCAGGGGCGCACCGGCCTCGCGATGCATCGCGGCGAGATCGCCCACCACGCGCTCGATGAACCCGTACGTCGACTCGAGCGCCGGGTTCATCACGTTGTCGGGGTACCCTTGGACTGACCTGTACACCGAACGGTCGTCCGGGTCGGTGAGCCGGTTCTGGCGATCTCCGCTCGCGCGGAATCGCGCTTCCATGGCCTTGATCGCGGCACGGGCATGGCCCGGCATCTCGACCTCGGGGATCACCTCGATGTGCCGCGCCGCCGCGTAGCGCACAATCTCGACGTAGTCGGGATGGGAGAAGAACCCACTGCCCCACGGCTGGTCCACCTGGGGACCCGAGCCGAAGGCGGGCTGCAGGAATCGGCTCGAGTCGAGCGTGTGGCCGCGTCGGGCGCCCACCGCCGTCAGCTCGGAGAGGCCCGCGATCTCGACCCGCCACCCTTCGTCATCGGTGAGATGCAAGTGGCACACGTTGAGCTTGTAGCGGGCCAGCAGGTCGAGCGTTCGCAGCACCGCCGACTTCGAATGGAAGTTGCGGGCGACGTCGAGCATGAACCCGCGGTAGCCGAACCGGGGGGCGTCGACAACTCGGAGCGCCGGCAGTAGGAGCCCTGCACGTGGAGACGGCGACTGCAGCATGCTGCGCAGCGACTGGAGACC
>DASQAH010000177.1:0-5676 GCA_035635835.1 Gemmatimonadales bacterium | reverse complement strand
GATGGCCAGATGCGGATGACCACTCCTCCGAAGGGTGGGAACTCGTCGTGAACGTGCCGCTGCTCGACCTGATGGCGCAGTACGTGACGATCAAAGACGAGGTCCTGCCAGCCGTGACGGGCGTGATCGAGTCTCAGCAGTTCATTATGGGACCGGCCGTCGCCCAGCTAGAGGTGGCGCTGGCCCGGCTCTGCGGCGCTCGCCACGGCATCGGGTGCGCTAGTGGGACCGATGCGCTGCTCCTGCCCCTGAAGACGCTCGGGTTGCGGCCCGGGGATGAGGTCATCACCACCGCGTTCACCTTCTTTGCCTCCGGGGGAACGATCCACAACGCGGGTGGGACGCCGGTTTTCGTCGACATCGAGCCGGATACTCTGAACATCGATCCCGCGGCTGTCGAGGCTGCCGTGACGCCCCGGACTCGCGCCCTCCTGCCGGTACATCTGTACGGACAGATGGCGAAGGTGGAACGCCTGCTGGAAATTGCCGCCAAGCGCGGCGTTCCCCTCATCGAGGACGCCTGCCAGGCGATCGGGGCTCGGCGCCAGGTCGCCGGTGCCTGGCGCATGGCGGGGGAGCTGGGCTGGGTCGGCGCGTATTCCTTCTTTCCCAGCAAGAACCTTGGCGGTTGGGGGGATGGGGGCATGATCGTCACCTCCGACGGCGCCACGGCCGAGCGGCTGCGCAAGCTCCGACTGCACGGTGGTGCCAAGCAGTACCACCACGACGAAGTCGGCACGAACTCGCGCCTCGACACGCTACAGGCCGCCGTGTTGCTGGCCAAGCTGCCGCACCTCGCGGCCTGGTCCGCCAAGCGCCGGGAGCACGCGGCGTACTACACCCAGGCGTTGGCGGGCCTGCCGGCCGTGCGGCCGCTGGTCGTGGCCGCGGGCAACGAGCACATCTTCCACCAGTACACGGTGCGGGTGGAGCGGCGGGATGAGTTGCAGGCGCACCTCAAGGCCAAGGGCATTGGCCACGCGGTCTATTATCCCGTGCCGCTGCACCGCCAGCCGTGCTTCGCCTCGCTGGGATATCGAGAGGGGAGCCTGCCGGTCACGGAGCGAGCCGCACGCGAGGTGATCTCGCTGCCGATCTACCCCGAACTCACGCGAGCGCAGCTCGACGCTGTCGTCGCCGCGATCCGCGAGTTCTACCGTTGAGTCGGCTCAAGATCGGTGTCATCGGGGCGGGCGCGTGGGGAAGGAACCATGTCCGCATGGTCGCCGGTCTGGCGGATGCCGAACTGGCGGCGGTGTGCGACACGGACGCGGCGACGCGCCAGCGGATTGCGCGGCAGTACCCGGCGGCGCTGGTGACCGGGGATATCGCCGAGGTGCTGGGCCGCGTGGACGCTGTCGTCGTCGCCTCGCCGGCGGCAACGCATGCGGCAGTGGCGTTACGGTGCATCGAGGCGGGCAAGCCGTGCCTCATCGAGAAGCCGTTCGCACTGCGCTTGCGGGACGCCGAGGCGGTGGCCGAGGCGGCCGAGCGGGCCCGGGTCCCGGTCCTCGCCGGACACCTGCTGGTCTACCATCCCGTGGTCGAGCAGCTGCAGGTGTTGGTGCAAGGTGGCGCGTTGGGACAGGTGTACTATCTGTACGGGCAGCGGGTGAACCTGGGGCAGGTGCGCACCGACGAGAACGCCTTGTGGAGCTTCGGCCCGCATGACGTCGCGGTGGCGCTGTTCCTCCTTGGCGCGGTGCCGCAGCGGGTCGCCGCGCAGGGTCGCTGTTATCTCCAGCCCAAAGTGGAAGACGTCGTCTTTCTCACGATGGACTTTGCCAGCGGGGCGCTGGCGCACGTCCAGCTTTCCTGGCTCGACCCCCACAAGGTGCGCAAATTGACCATCGTCGGCTCGAAGCAGATGGCCGTGTTCGATGATATGGAGCCGCGCGAGAAGTTGCGGCTGTACGACAAGGGCGTGGACCGGCCTCCCGATTATGCCTCATACGGAGAGAGCCTCACGATCCGCGAGGGCGACATTTTCATCCCCAAGCTCCCTAACATCGAGCCGCTCGCCGCCGAGCTCGGGCACTTCGTGCGTGTGGCGCGCGGCGCGGAGACCCCTCGCGCCGGGGCAGCGGACGGTGTGCGGGTGGTAGGCGTGCTGGAGGCCGCGTCGCGCTCGATCGCGGCCGGCGGGACGCCGGTGAGTCTGTGACCGCTCCTGCCGACGCGCTGCTCGCCAAGGCGCGCGATCGCTCGGCCGTGTTCGGCATCGTGGGCCTGGGTTACGTCGGTCTGCCGCTGGCCCTCGAGCTGACCCGGGCGGGCTACCGGGTGCTGGGCCTCGATGTCAATCAGGCCCTGGTCGATCAGCTGGCGGCCGGCGGCTCGCACATCCAGGACGTGCCCGCCGAGATCGTTGCTCAGGCCGTCAAGCAAGGCCGGTTCTCCGCCACCACGGATCTGGCCCGCCTCGCTGAGCCGGACGTGATCTCGATCTGTGTCCCCACGCCGCTCTCCAAAACGAAAGACCCCGACGTGAGCTTCGTGCTCGCGGCGACGGAATCGGTCAAGCGCACGCTGCGCCGGGGCCAGCTGATCATCCTCGAGTCCACGACGTATCCGGGGACGACGCGGGAGCTGATGCTCCCCGCACTGGAAAGCACCGGGTTGAAGGTCGGGGAGGACTTTTTCCTCGCGTTCTCGCCCGAGCGCGTGGATCCCGGCAACCACAAATGGAACACCCGCAACACCCCCAAGATCGTTGGCGGGATTACCGAGACTTGCCGGCGCCTCGCCGTGGCGCTCTACCAGCCGGCGATCGAGACGCTCGTCCCGGTGTCGTCCCCGGAAGCGGCGGAGCTGGTCAAGATCCTGGAGAACACCTTCCGCAGCGTGAACATCGGGCTCGTCAACGAGATGGCCATCGTGTGCGACAAGCTCGGCGTGGATGTCTGGGAGGTCATTGACGCCGCGGCCACGAAGCCGTTCGGCTTCATGAAGTTCACGCCCGGACCTGGAGTTGGCGGGCACTGTATCCCGCTCGACCCGCACTACCTGGCGTGGAAGATGCGCACCTTGAACTACCGCACCCGCTTCATCGAACTCGCGGGGGAGATCAACGCGGAGATGCCGGAGTACTGGGTGGCGCAGGTCGTGGACCGCCTGAACGAGCAGGGCAAGGCCGCCCGCGGCAGCACGGTGCTGGTCGTGGGCGTCGCCTACAAGAAGGACATCGAAGACATCCGGGAGAGCCCGGCGATCGACATCATCCAGCTGTTGCAGCAGCGGGGCGCGACGATCGTGTATCACGACCCGTTCGTGTCGCATCTGGAGGAGGACAGCGTGGACCTGCGCTCCGTGCCCCTCACCCACGCCCAGCTCGCGGCGGCCGATTGTGTCATCATCGTCACCGACCACTCCACGGTGGATTACGCCCTCGTGGCCCGTCACGCGCGCCGGGTGGTAGATACGCGGCACGTGCTGCCGCGGCCCTCGACATGAAGGTTGCCGTCGTCGGGACCGGATACGTTGGTCTCGTGGTCGGCGCCTGTCTGGCGGAGACCGGCAATGATGTGATCTGCGCGGATGTCGACTCGGCGAAGATCGCCGGGCTGCGGGACAACCGTCTGCCGATCTACGAGCCGGGCTTGGAGCCGCTGGTCGGTCGGAATCAGCGTGAGGGGCGTCTGCAGTTCACCACCGATGTGGGTGACGCGGTGGAGCGTTCGGACATCGTATTCATCGCTGTGGGCACGCCCCCGGACGAGGACGGCTCGACCGATCTGCAGCACGTGCTCGACGTGGCGCGGACCATCGGCCGCCACATGAATCGCCCCAAGATCGTTACCACCAAGAGCACGGTGCCCGTGGGGACTGCCGAGCAGGTGCGGGCCGAGATCGCGAAGCAGACCAAGACCGCGTTTCACGTGTGCTCCAACCCTGAGTTCCTCAAGGAGGGCGCCGCGGTCGAGGACTTCATGAAGCCCGACCGTGTCATTGTGGGGGTGGATTCGGAGGACGCGACGCGGGTGCTCGAGGAGCTGTACGCCCCGTTCGTGCGCACCGGGAATCCCCTCATCTTCATGGACATCCCGTCGGCCGAGATGACGAAGTACGCGGCGAACGCCATGCTCGCCACGCGAATCTCCTTCATGAATCAGATCGCGCGGCTGTGCGAGGTGGTGGGGGCGGACGTCACGCTGGTGCGCAAGGGCATCGGGACCGACCGCCGCATCGGGTCAGCGTTCCTATTTCCCGGCCCGGGCTACGGCGGATCCTGCTTCCCGAAGGACGTCAAGGCGCTGATCCATACGGGCGAGGCGCGGGGCGTGCCGCTCGATATCCTGGCGGCCGTCGAGGCCGCGAATGAGCGGCAGAAGCGGGTGCTGTTCGACAAACTCGCCCGTCACTTCGCCGGCCGGCTCCGTGGCACGACGGTGGCGGTGTGGGGGCTCGCCTTCAAGGCTGAAACGGATGACGTGCGGGAGAGTCCCGCGCTGGTGCTGGTGGAGGCGCTGCTCGGCGCGGGTGCGACGGTGCGCGTGCACGACCCGGCTGCGCTTCAGACGGCGCGGCGCCACCTCGGGGACCGGGTGGTCTATGCCGCGCACGCCTATGACGCGCTCGAGGGCGCCGCCGCGCTGGCGATCCTGACCGAATGGCGCGAGTACCGCAACCCGGACTTCGACCGGATCAAGCGGCTGCTCACGCGGCCGCTGATCGTGGACGGCCGCAATCTGTACGACCCGGAGCGGCTCGCGCGCCTCGGATTCACCTACGACAGCCTCGGGCGACGCCTGGCGTGCGCGTCCTCGTAACCGGGGCCGCGGGGTTCCTGGGCTCGCACCTGTGCGACCGGCTGCTCGCGCAGGGGCACCGCGTGATCGGGATGGACAACCTCATCACGGGCAAATCCACGAACGTCGCCCACCTGAAGAGCCACACCAGCTTTCAGTTCGTCCAGCACGACGTGACCAACTTCATCGAGCTCCAGGGCCCGCTCGAGGGCGTGCTCCATTTCGCGAGCCCGGCGAGTCCGGTCGACTACCTCGAGTTCCCGATCCAGACATTGAAGGTCGGCTCGCTTGGCACCCACAAGGCGCTCGGCCTCTCGAAGGCGAAAGGCGCCCGCTTCCTGCTCGCCTCGACCTCCGAGGTGTACGGTGATCCGCTGGTGCACCCCCAACCGGAGAGCTACTGGGGCAACGTGAATCCGGTCGGTCCCCGGGGCGTGTACGACGAGGCGAAGCGCTTCGCCGAAGCGATGACGATGGCCTACCACCGCTACCACAAGCTCGACACGCGAATCGTCCGGATTTTCAATACCTACGGCCCGCGTATGCGGCCGAACGATGGCCGCGTCGTGTCCAACTTCATCGTGCAGGCGCTCAAGCACGAGCCGCTGACGATGTACGGGGACGGCTCGCAGACCCGCTCGTTCTGCTACGTGGACGACCTGATCGACGGCATCGTGCGGTTGTTCGAGGGCACCGATGCTGAGCCCACGAACGTCGGGAACCCCGTTGAGTTCACCGTGCGCGAGCTTGCCGAGCGCGTGCTGGCGCTCACCGGCAGCCGCAGCCGCGTCGTGGAATGCCCGCTCCCCGTGGACGACCCGAAAGTACGCCAGCCTGACATCACCCGCGCGCGCGCGACCCTGGGGTGGGAGCCCCGCGTGCCGCTCGACGAAGGGCTGCGCCGTACGATTGCCTACTTCCGCGAGCT
>DASQAH010000176.1:0-3327 GCA_035635835.1 Gemmatimonadales bacterium | reverse complement strand
TAGAAAGGCGCGAGGCATGTGAAGAGAAGCTTCAGCGCGTACGGGAAACCTGCGTTAGAGCGCTCGCGCTTTTCGAACTCGAGCCGGTGGATGGCGGCGTCGACATGGGCCTGGTCGACGCCTTCGCCGGCGAGTTTTTCCAGGGTGTCGAGGACGACCTTCTGCACCTTCTCTGCGTCTTCGGAGGCGACGTCTTTCAGGCCGGCTCCGAAAACGCTTTCGCGGTAATCGTCCTGGAAACCACTGCCGTCAGCCATCGTTGTGCCAAGCCCCGAGTCGATCAGCGCTTTGCGCAGCGGCGATCCCGCGTTGCTCATCAGAACTTCGGCCAGCACCTTCATCGCGAGCTGCTGGAACGAGTTGCCGGTGGGCACGGTAACCCAGGCGACGAGCGCCTGGGACTTACGCTTGATGTCGTCGCTTGACGTCACCGCGTACGGCTCGACCGCCTTGGTCGGCCGGGTGAAACGCTTGACGTCAGGAATGGTGGTGTCGGGCTCGATGCGCTGGAACCGCGAGAGGACGTTGCGTTCGATGATCTCGAGCGTCTGCTCCAGAGGCAGGTTGCCGTACGTGTAGAAGTACGCGTTGCTCGGGTGGTAGTGCGTCGCGTGGAACTGTCGCAACTGGTCCCAGGTGAGATTCGGGATGTCCTCGGGATCTCCACCCGAGATGTATGAGTAGGTGAGCCCTGGAAACAGTGTGCGGCCAATTGCGCGCTGCACTGCGGCTTGTGGCGTGGCCAGCGCGCCCTTCATCTCGTTGAACACGACGCCCTTGTATCTGAGGCCGCTCTTCGGGTCGGCAGGATCCTCGAACTCGAACCGGATTCCCTCCTGCTTGAAGGAGTCCTCAGACAGTCGAGGGAAGAAAGTGGCGTCGAGGTAGATGTCGAGCAGGTTCATGAAGTCCTTAGCGTTGCGCGTGCTGAACGGGTACATCGTCCAGTCGGCGCTCGTCATCGCGTTCATGAAGGTGGCGAGCGAGCGGCGCGTCATGCTGAAGAACGGATCGCGGACCGGGTAACGCTGTGATCCGGCGAGCACCACATGCTCGAGGATATGCGCGACGCCGGTCGAGTCCTTCGGCACTGTCGGGAAGAAGACGGCGAACGCGTTGTTGTCGTCTGTGCACTCGATGTGGATGTGCCGGGCGCCGGTGCGGTCGTGCTCGAGCTCCAGGTAGGTGCCGTCGAACCGATCGAGACGCTCGCGGCGACGGATGGTGTAGCCGCCAATCGTTTCGACCGTGGGATCAGCTGTCTTTGCCATGAACGGTTGAGTCTAGGATGTGTTTGCCGATGGCGTTGTTCAGTGACTCCGAGCTCGAGTTCCTGCGCTCACAGCGAATCGGGCGCTTCGCCACCGTGGGGCCGACCGGGTGGCCGCACGCTGTGCCGGTGATGTACGCCGTCGACGACTCAGGCTCTCTCGAGTTCGATGTGGACGGCGTGAAGCTGCGGAATCTGACCGCCGAGCCTCGTTGCGCGATGGTCGTGGACGCGATGGGGCCGAGACGCGGGGTGGCGATCCAGGGGCTCGCTCGCATCATCGCGCCCGAGCGGGCGCGGCTGGAACCGGTGCGGAAGTTCAGCTGGGGTCTTTGAGAGCCCGAGCAGCTTTTCTCGGATTGGCCGTGGCTTTGGTGCAGGTCGGGTGCGGCGCCGGTTCGTCGTCTTCTCCTTCCCCGTTGTCCTCGCCCGTGTCGCTGGCCTCCCCATCCCCTGCCCTGTCTGCCGACTGGCTCGAGTACCACCGCAACGGCGCCCGCACAGGTGTTGGGCCTGCTGTTCCGGCGCTGGGGAGTCCGGCGGTCGCCTGGACGGCTCCACTCGACGGGGCGGTTTACGCGTCTCCGCTGATCGTGTCGGGCCACGTCCTGGCGGCGACTGAGAACAACACGGTGTACGCGCTGGATCTGTTCAGCGGGTCGGTGGTCTGGAAGATTCATCTCGGCGCGCCTGTGGACGCGGCTTCACTGCCGTGCGGAGACATCGGGCCGGTCACCGGGATCACTGGCACGCCGGCCGCAGACCCCGTTTCGGGGCGTCTTTATGTCGTGGCATTCCTTAGCGGCCGCCATCACATGCTGTTCACGCTGAGCCTGGCTGACGGGTCGGTGGTGTCGCAACAGGACATCGACCCGGTCGGGTCGTTGCCCGCCGTGCAGCAGGAGCGCGGTGCGCTGGCGCTTGGTGCGGATTACGTATACGTGCCTCTGGGTGGGCTTTATGGGGACTGCGGGCAGTACCACGGGTATGTCGTGGGGGTGCCGCTGGCGGGCGGGGCGGCGGTTTCGTATCGCGTCCCGAGCGCGCGTGAGGCGGGGATCTGGAGCCCGGCGGGGGTGACTCTCGGCCCGGACGGTTCTGTCTACGCGGTCAGCGGAAACGGCGCGTCGCGGTCGCTCTTCGATTACAGCAATTCGGTGATCCAGCTGTCGCCCGACCTGCGCACGGTGCGCTCGTATTTCGCGCCGCCGAACTGGGCGTCGTTGAATGCGTCTGATACCGATCTGGGATCAGTGGGAGCGATTGTTTTGCCTTCCCTGGGTGTTGTGGTCGCGATTGGAAAGGAGGGCGTCGCTTACGTACTTCGGGAGGGGAGCCTGGGCGGGGTCGGCGGGCAGGTCGCTTCTCGGTCGGTGTGCTCGGGGGCGTGGGGCGGGACCGCGTGGTCGCGGGCGACGGTTTTCGTGCCGTGCGCGGACGGGTTGTACGCGCTGTCGGTGAGCGCGGGCGGCTTCGAGGTCGCGTGGCACGCCCCTCATCCGATTCTCGGGTCGCCGATCATCGCCGCGGGCGCGGTGTGGGCGATTGAGCCTGGGTCTGGAGTCCTGTACGCGCTGGATCCTGCGTCGGGCGCGGTTGTGTATTCGGTGAGCCTTGGCTCGGCACAGCACTTCAGTACCCCCGCCGCGACTGAGGGGTTTGTGGTTGCCCCGGCGGGCAACAGCGTGGTCGCCATCTCGACCACCGGCTAGCTCAAAAATTGGTGCGCCCTGCGGGCCCTCCCACTCCCTAGCGGGTCCCTCCCCCAACCCGCGCTCCGAACCGCGCGTCAGAGTAAAGCCGGCTGCGCGGCTAAACAACCCAGGCTGTTAAGACGTGCCTAGCCCTGAATGCTCCGCAGCAGGTTGGCCATCTCGATGGCCGCCTCGGCCGCATCGGCGCCCTTGTTGTTCTTAGGACCCGAGCGGGCAAATGCCTGGTCTCTGTCATCGGTGGTCAGCACGCCGAAGGTGATCGGCACGCCGGTGTCGAGCTGGACCTGCATCACTCCAGCCGCCGCTTGGCCGGCCACCAGCTCGAAGTGGTAGGTCTCCCCA
>DASQAH010000175.1:0-6323 GCA_035635835.1 Gemmatimonadales bacterium | reverse complement strand
ACTGAAAAGGTCTGGGACTACTGCGAGGAGCGCCGGCTGCCGCGCATTCTCTTCGTCTCCATGATGGACAAGGAGCACGCCGACTTCGAGAAGGTGTTCAACCAGGTCAAGCAGCGGCTCACGGCGAAGGTGATCCCGGTGGAGATCCCGGTCGGCGAAGGGCCGGAGTTCCACGGGATCATCAACCTCTTTTCTCGGAAGTGCCACCTCTACAAGAAGGGGACCAAGGCGGGGGAGTACGACGAGGTGGACGTGCCGGCCGAGTATCAGAGCCGCTTCGACAAGTACTCGCAAGAGCTGATCGAGAGCATCGCTGCGAGTGACGACACGCTGCTCGAGCGCTACCTGGGGGGTGAGGAGATTGGGCGGGAGGAGGCGATCGCCGCGATGAAGAAGGGGATGGCCGCAGGAGAAATCTTCCCGCTGTTCTGCGGCGCGGCTGAGCTTACCTATGGCACCCGGGCGCTGCTCTCTAAGGTCGTGGAGCTCCTGCCTTCACCGGCGGACCGGCCGTCGCTTGAGGCGCAGAAGTGGGGTAGCGCTGAGCGGCTCACGTTGAGCCCCGCGGATGCCGGCCCGCTGGCGGCGCAGGTGTTCAAGACTATCTCCGAGCCCCACGTGGGGGACGTCACCTACTTCCGCGTGTTCTCCGGCACCGTGAGGAACGGCCAGGACGTCTGGAACGCGCCGCGCGAGGCCGTCGAGAAGCTCAACCACCTGTGCGTCGCGGTGGGGAAGGAGCGTACCGAGATCGCCGAGCTGCATGCCGGTGACATCGGCGTCGTGGCCAAACTGCGTGATACACACACCAACGACACCCTGTCCTCGCGGGAGCACGCGCTAGTCCTGCCCAAGATCCCCTTCCCCGAGCCGGTCATCACAGTGGCGGTGGAGGTGAAGCAGCGGGGCGAAGAGGACAAACTATCGACCGGTCTGCACAAGCTTCACGAAGAAGATCCGACGTTCCACCACGAGTTCAACGCCGAGCTCGGCCAGACGCTGATCCGCGGCCTGGGCGAGCGGCACCTGGAGATCGTGGTGGGGCGCCTGGCGCGCAAGTTCGGCGTCCACGCCAATGTCACCAAACCGAGGATCGCCTACCGCGAGACGCTCAAGGGGCGTGCCGAAGGGCAGGGCAAGCACAAGAAGCAGACGGGCGGCCGGGGCCAGTACGGCGATTGCTGGATCCGCCTGGCGCCGCTGCCCCGCGGCTCGGGCTTCGTGTTCGAGGACAAGATCGTGGGCGGAGTGATTCCCCGGCAATACATCCCGGCGGTGGAGCGGGGGATCGTCGAGGCGGCGCACCGGGGACCGATCGCCGGCTACCCGGTAGTGGACTTCAAGGTGGAGCTGTACGATGGCTCCTACCACGATGTGGACTCGAACGAGCAGTCGTTCAAGATGGCCGGCATCCTCGCGTTCCGGAACGTGACTCCCAACGCGCGTCCGGCGCTGCTCGAGCCGATCCTGGAGTTGGAGGTGTGGACGCCCGAGGACTACCTGGGGGCGGTGATGGGAGACCTGTCATCACGGCGCGGCCAGATCCTGGGGACCGAACCTGACGGGCGGCTCACGAAGGTCCGTGCGCATGTGCCGGAGGCCGAGCTTGACCGCTACGCGACGACGCTGCACTCGATCACGCACGGGCGGGGGACGTATCGGCAGAAGTTCCACATTTATCAGGAGGTGCCACCCGAGGTGGCGGCGAAGATTGCCGAGGCGCGGAAGAAAGAGCTGGAGGAAGCAAAGAAAGAGTGAGCGGATGCCGGAGCTCTTAGACCGTCTGCGAGCCGCCCTCGTCGACCGCTACGCCATCGAACGAGAGGTCGGGCGCGGCGGCATGGCGACCGTCTACCTGGCGCAAGACGTGCGGCACCACCGGCCGGTCGCCGTCAAGGTGTTGCATCCCCACTTGGCGCTCAGTCTCGGCTCCGACCGCTTCCTACGTGAGATCCAGATCGCGGCCCGGTTGCAGCACCCCCACATTGTCCCACTGTACGATTCCGGCCAGGCCGGCGACCTGCTCTACTACGTAATGCCCTTCGTGGAGGGGGAGTCCTTGCGGCAGCGCTTGGAGCGCGAGCGGCAGCTCCCGCTGGAGGAGGCGCTCAATATCGCCCGGGCCGTCGCCGCCGCGCTCGACTACGCCCATCGCCAGCAGATCGTGCACCGGGACATCAAGCCGGAGAACGTGATGCTGCACGAAGGCGAGGCCATGGTGACCGACTTCGGCATCGCCAAGGCCGTGAGCGCAGCCGCCGCGACCACCCTGACCCAAACAGGGTCGGCAGTCGGCACGCCGGCCTACATGAGCCCGGAGCAGGCGAGCGGCGAGGTCGAGCTCGACGGACGTAGCGACGTCTACAGCCTGGGATGCGTTTTGTTCGAGATGCTGGCTGCCCGAACGCCGTACACGGGGCCGACCGCTCAGGCGATCATCGCTCACGCCTTCACCGATCCGGTTCCGGCCCTGCACGTGTTTCGGGACACGGTGCCCGAGTGGCTCGAAGCGGCGGTTGGGAAGGCGCTCGCGAAGGACCCGGCGATGCGGTACGCGACGGCGGTGCAATTCGGCCATGCCCTCGCTGGGCCCTCGGGCGGCGTCACGCCTCCGGGGGGCCAGGCCGCGGACGCGGTGACGGCGAAGTCGATCGCGGTGTTGCCGTTCGTCAACATGAGCGCCGACCCCGAGAACGAATACTTCACCGACGGGATCGCGGAGGAGATCATCAACGCCCTTACTAAGGTCCAAGCGCTCCGCGTGGCGGCCCGCACCTCGTCCTTCGCATTCAAGGGGAAGAACGAGGACATCGGCGGCATCGCCAGGAAACTGAAGGTCGCGACGGTGCTCGAAGGGAGCGTCCGTAAGGCGGGGAACCGCCTGCGGGTGACGGCGCAGCTCGTGAACGCGGCCGATGGCTACCACCTCTGGTCCGAGCGGTACGACCGCCAGCTGGAGGACGTGTTTCTGATCCAGGACGAGATCGCTGGGAACATCGTACGGGCGCTGCAGGTCGTGCTGAGCGACAAGGAGAAGCGGGCGATCGAGAAGGCGCCGACCGAGAACGTGCAGGCCTACGACTACTACCTGCGCGGGCGCCAGTTCTTCCATCAATTTCGCAGAACCGGTATTCAGTTCGCTCGCCGGATGTTCGAGCGCGCGATCGAGGTGGACCCCGAGTACGCCCTCGCATACTCAGGGGTGGCTGACTGCTGCTCCTTCCTGTACATGTACTGGGACGGCAGTAAAGCCAACCTCGAGAGCGCGGAGTCTGCGAGCCGCAAGGCCCTCGAACTCGACCCCGAACGCGCCGAAGCCCATGCCTCGCGGGGCTTCGCCCTCGCGCTCCGGAGGCAGTACGAGGAAGCGCGGCAGGAGTTCGAGGCGGCGCTCCGGCTCAACCCGAAGTTGTACGAAGCGCACTACTTGTACGCGCGGGCGTGCTTCCAGGAAGGCAAGCTGGAGGAGGCCGTGCGGCATTACGAGGACGCCTCCCGCGTGCGTCCGGAAGACTACCAGGCGTTGCTGCTGATGACGGCGCCCTTGAATGCCTTGGGCCGAACGGCGGAAGCCGAGGCGGTCTATCGCCGCGGGTTGCAGGTAGCAGAGCGGCACCTTGAGCTCAACCCGGACGATGCGCGCGCGCTCTACTTGGGGGGAAGCGCGCTGGTCCAGCTGGGCGAGCGAGAGCGGGGCCGGGAATGGACCAGACGGGCGCTCGCCATCGACCCGGAGGACCCCGGGGTGCTGTACAACGTAGCTTGCGTTTACGCTTTTCTAGGTCAGGCGGACGATGCGATCGCTTGTCTCGAGAAGGCGATTCGCAACGGGTTCGGGCACCGCGAGTGGCTCGAGAACGACTCTGACCTCGATCCGCTGCGCGGCGATTCCCGGTTCAAGGCGCTGCTGAGCAAGATCTAAGCGGTCGAGATGCTCGCCGCCCGTCTGCGCTTCTGGTTCGGATTCGATGCCCCGGTCGACCGCCGCATGTACGTCCTGAACGGCGCCGGACTCATGGCGTGCAAGTATTTGATGGACGCTGCGGTGGTCGGGGCGTTCACCGCGCGGCTGTTCACCCCCCTCGACTATCTCAATCCCGTCTGGACGATGCGCCAGCAAGCTCTGCGCGGCGTCCCGACCTGGGCCGTGCTCGCGCTGGCGCTGTGGACGCTGCCGTTCCTCTGGGTCGGCGTGTCGATGTCGATGCGTCGCGCGCTCGACGCCGGGCGGTCGGCGTGGCTCGCGCTGCTGTTCTTCGTGCCGCTCGTGAACTACGCGCTGATGGTGCTGCTGAGCGTGCTGCCCTCGAAACCGCGGGTCCCCCACCCCATCCCTGCCCCATGGCGCACCGAGCGGGTCTTGCCGGTGCTCGACGACCGGCTGAAGAGCGGGTTGCTGGGCGTCGCGGCCGCGCTCGCGGTGGCGATTCCCACCGTGCTCTTCAGCGTCTACGTGAAGAAGAGCTACTCCGTGGGCCTCTTCCTCGGCACGCCCTTCACGGTCGGCTCGATCAGCGCGCACGTCTTCAACTACCGGCATCCGCGGACTGCGGGGCAGACGCACGAGGTGGTGATCATCAGCCTGGTACTGGCCGCCGGCGTCCTGCTGCTGTTCGCTGCGGAAGGCGCGTTCTGCCTCGCGCTCGCCTTCCCGTTGGCCATCCCGGTGGGCATCGTGGGCGGGATCTTCGGCCGGGCGATCGCGCTGCGCAGCGCTGAGCCGCCCGGGCGGACCGGCCTAGCGGCCCTCGTCGCCCCGCTGCTGGTGCTGCTCGAGCCGCACGTCGCGCCGACCGTTCACGAGGTCGTGACGGTGGTGGAAGTCGCCGCGCCGGCGGACGTGGTGTGGCGGCGCGTTGTCTCGTTTCCCGATCTCCCGCCGCCCAGCGAGTGGGTGTTCCGCATCGGGGTGGCAGCGCCGCTGCGCGCGCGGATCGTCGGTACTGGCGTAGGGGCAACGCGATTCTGCGACTTCACGACCGGGAGCTTCGTCGAGCCGATCACGGCGTGGCAGGCGAACCGCGTGCTCGCCTTCGACATCACCGCCCAGGCGCCCCCCATGCGCGAGTGGAGCCCGTACCGGGACGTGAACCCTCCGCACCTAGACGGGTACTTCCGAGCGACCCACGGCGAGTTCCTGCTCACGCCGCTCCCCGGCGGCCGCACGCGGCTCGAGGGGCGCACGACGTACGTCGTGGATATGTTCCCGCAGAGTTATTGGACGCTGCCCGCCGGCCGCATCGTCGCGGCGATTCACGGGCGAGTGTTGCGGCACATCAAGGCGACGGCCGAGGAGGAGCACCGATGAGAGTGACGACGCTGGGCACCGCCCTCGCCATCGCGGCTGCGGCCTGCGAGCCCATCCACAAGGCTCCCCCCTCCTCCGCGTCCGAGAGTCCGTCGTCGACCGCCGCCGCGCTCCCTCCCCCCCCACTGACTACGTCCCCCCAGCCGCCGCCCGCGCCGACGGCGACCAAAGTGGCGGTCGTCCTCGGATTCCTGACGCCGGTTGCCGTGCTCCACGACACGGCCCAGGACGTCTATTTCGTCTCGAGCGTCAACGGCAGCGCCACCGCCAAGGACGACAATGGCTTCATCAGCCGCGTGCGGCCGGACGGCACCGTGGAGAACCTCAAGTTCATCGAGGGCGGGCGCAGCGGCACCCTCAACGCGCCCAAGGGGCTCGCGCTCCAAGGCGACACGCTGTGGGTGACCGACATTGATGTCGTGCGGGCCTTCAACGCCCGGACCGGCGCGGCGATCGAGAGCATCAGCCTCAGTGGGCTCGGCGCCGTGTTCTTGAACGACATCGTGATCACGCCGACCGGCGCGCTCTACGTCACCGACACCGGCATCCGCTTCGACGACATCGGCAACGTGCTCCATCCGGGTCCCGATCGCCTGTTCCGCATCGGGACCGATCGGACGGTCACTGTGGCGCTGCGGGGCGACACACTCGGCCGGCCCAGCGGCATCGCGCTCGACGCCCCGAACAAGCGGTTCGTTATCGTGCAGCTCGGTGGCAAGTCCGTGCTCGCCTGGAGGCCGGGGGACAAGGTGCCGACCGTGATCGGCAAAGGCCCTGGCGGGTTCGACGGCGTGGTCGTCGCGGGTGGCCGAATCCTGGTCTCGAGCATGAGTGACTCGACCGTGTCGAGTTACGAGACCGGCCAGGAAGTACGGCTCGTCAGCGGAGTCCCCGATCCGGCCGCTATCGGCTACGACGCCAAGCGCAATCGCGTGTTGATCCCGATCATCCAAGGGAACCGCGTTGAGATCTGGCAGCTGCCGTGACCCCCTCCCCCCCCCCCCCCCCCCCCCCC
>DASQAH010000174.1:0-11190 GCA_035635835.1 Gemmatimonadales bacterium | reverse complement strand
GCGAGGCGGTTCAACGCCTCGAGCGGCGACAGCGCATCCACGTCCAAGCCCTCCAACTCAGCGACCAGCGGGTGCGGCGGGTGCGAGCCGAAGAGACCGAACTGCGCCGAGTCGGGGCTCTGCGGCACCTGACGATCAGCGACGTGATGGCCGGCCTCCAGCAGTTTCAGGACCTCCCACGCCCGCGCCACCACCGCTGCTGGCAACCCCGCGAGCCGTCCGACGTGGATCCCGTAGGAGCGGTCGGCACCGCCGGGCTCCAGCCGGTGGAGGAACACGATCTCGTCGCCAGACTCGCGGACCGCCACGTTGAAGTTGCGGGCGTGTGCGAGCTCCTCGGTGAGCTGCGTCAGCTCATGGTAATGGGTTGCGAAGATGGTCTTAGCGCCGATGCGGTTGTGGAGGCACTCCGTGACGGCCCAGGCGATCGCGACCCCGTCGTAGGTGGACGTGCCGCGTCCGATCTCGTCGAGCAGCACCAGGCTACGAGCGGTGGCGCCGTGGAGGATCGCGCTGGTCTCGCTCATCTCGACCATGAAGGTGGACTGCCCGCGCACCAGGTTGTCGGAGGCGCCGACCCGAGTGAACAGCCGATCGACGACGCCGACCACGGCGCGCCGCGCTGGGACGAACGCCCCCATCTGCGCCAGGACGACGCACAACCCCACCTGCCGCAGCAGCGTCGACTTGCCGGCCATGTTGGGCCCTGTCAGGAGGATCACGCGGCCCGCCTCGTCCAGCAGCACGTCGTTGGGCATGAACCCCTCGCGCGGCATCATTCGCTCCACCACCGGGTGGCGGCTGCCCTCCAAATGCAGCGTGAAGTCGGTGGTCACCTCGGGGCGCACGTAGTGTTCGCGGTCGGCCAGGTCGGCTAGGGCGGCCCAGACGTCGAGCTGGCCCAACGTCGTGGCGCTGTGCTGCACGCGCGCGATCGCTCCGCCGATGTGGTGCCGCAGCGCATCGACCAGCTCGGTCTCCCGCGCGACAATCCGTTCCTCGGCCCCCAGCACCTTGGCCTCGTACTCCTTCAGTTCGGGCGTGGCGTAACGCTCGGCGCCGGTGAGCGTTTGGCGGCGCTCGTAGTCCGCGGGGACGCGACCCTTATGCGTGTGCGTGACCTCGATGTAGTAGCCGAACACCTTATTGAAGCCGACCTTGAGCGACCCGATACCGGTGCGCTGCCGCTCGCGCGCCTGCAACCCCGCGATGTAGCGCTTGCCGCCGTCGCGCGCGTCTCGCAACTCATCCAGCTCGCGGTCGTAGCCCGGTCGGATGGCGTCGCCGTCGGCGAGCTGCGCCGGGGGCCGGTCCACGAGTGCCCGCCCCAGCTCCTCCCCCAGATCGCCCAGGAGGTCGAAGGTTGTGGCAGCGGACTCGAGCAGGGCGCTGTGCTGGCGCTGCTTAAGTCCGTCGAGCGCGGCACGGACGTCGGGGAGCCGGCCGATCGAATCGCGCAAGGCGCCGAGGTCGCGCGGGGTGGCACGACCGAGGGCGGCCCGGCCGGCGAGCCGCTCCAGGTCCCGCACGCCGTCCAGCGCCTCGCGCAACCGGTCACGGCCGCGTGCGTCACGCACCAGCACGTCGACGGCGTCGAGCCGTGCGGTGATGGCGGCGGGGTCGACGAGTGGGGCGAGCAGCCACCGGCGCAGCAGCCGCGCGCCCAGTGGCGTGCGGGTGCGGTCCAGCACGGCGAGCAGCGTCGCGTCCACCGCCCCCGGGCGCAGCGGCTCGACCAGCTCGAGGTTGCGGCGCGTCATCTCGTCAAGGGGCAGTACGTCCCCGCGGCGGACGATGCGGGGGCGAGTGAGGTGCGGCAGCCCACCCGGCTTGAGCTCGCGCGCGTAGCGGAGCAGCGCCCCGGCCGCGCCGACGGCGGGCCGGTCAGAGGCCTCGACCCCGAGTCCGTCGAGCGAGGCGAGGGCGAAGGCGCGCGTTAGCTCCTCGCGCGCCAGCTCGGGATCGAACTCCCATGCCTCGCGCTCGGTTTTCGTCACTCCTGCCGAAGCGTGGACCGCCGCCCCCGCCGGGACGACCAGCTCCGGGGGCTCGTAGCGCGCCAACACCGTCGCCAGCTCGGCCGCCGGCACGGTCTCCCAGACGAACTCGCCGGTCGTGAGGTCGAGCGCCGCGACGCCGATCGATTCCGCTCCGGGTTCACCCATGGGCAGCACAGCGGCTAGATAGTTGTTGCGCCCCTGCGCCAGCCAGTCGTCGGACAGGACGGCTCCGGGGGTCACCGTCTCGATCACTTCGCGGCGCACCACGCCTTTGGCGAGTCGGGCGTCTTCGACCTGCTCGCAGATCGCCACGCGATGCCCATTGGCAACCAGGCGGCGCAGATACTCGGTTGCTGCCTTCACCGGGACACCGGCGAGCGGCACTTCGGCAGCCCCGCCGTTATTACGGGAGGTGAGCGTGAGGCCGAGCTCACGCGCGGCGAGCTTGGCATCGTCCTCGAACATCTCGTAGAAATCCCCCATCCGGAAGAACAGGATGGTGCCGGGAGAGCGCGCCTTGATGTCGCGGTACTGCTGCATCAGCGGGGTTTCGGCTTCCACCCGTTGCGTCACGGTTCCTCCACTACGAACGGCTGACCGCCGAGGCGGATCTTCAGCCGCTGCTGCACGCGCTGGGCGTCCTGATGGGTGGGGAAGTGGCCCACTCTGACCTTGAGGAATCCGCTCGTGTCACGGACCACGTGGGCGTCGACGAACCCCATCACCTTGAGCCGCGTGAGCAGCTCGTCCACTTGCGCCGCGCTCTTCACCGCCAGCACCTGGACAGAGTAGGCGACGGGCGCGGCGGGCTTGGCCGAGTCGCCCGGCGCGGGCACCATGGCAGGGGCGACGGGGGTGGGGGCGGGTGGTGGGGCGTTGGGGGGTGGAGAAGACGACGCAGCGGGGACCGGCGTTCCCGTGGCAGGGGCGGTCGCGGCGGGAGGCGCTGCGGCAGTGCCGCCGCAGCGCGCTGCATAATAGCTGACCTGGTTCCTGAACTCGACGTCCTCGCCGGCCCCGGTGAGCGCCTCTTGGATCAGCACACAGCCGTGTGGCTCGTCGCGGAGATCGAAGTAGCCGCGCGCTCCCCAGAAGTCGGCTCGTGCTTTGAGGGGCGAATCGGGATAATCGCGCCGCAGCCGCTCGGCCGCTTGAGCGGCGCCGGCCGGATCACCCTGCGCGTAGTTGAGCTGTGCGAGCCGCAGCAAAGCGTCGTTGGCCCACCGCGACCAACCGTACTCCACCACCACCCGCTGCAAACTCGTCGCGGCGGAGGCCGCGTCGGGCGCGATCATTCCCTGGGTGTACAGCGCTTCCGGATAGACCGAATCTTGGGGCGGCAGCGTGGCGAGCAGCCGCCGCACGAGCGCGCGCGCCGAGTCCGCCCGGCCGCTCTGGACGAGCGCCAGGGCGGCCCTGAGACGAGGATCGGTTTGGCCGGACAGTCGGACGCTCGGTGCGACCGACAAAGCGGCTGCAACCAGGGCGAACGCCAGCCGTCCGACCCTCCGAGCGTCCGACCCCCGCCCTGTGGTCATGCCGCCTCCCGTCGAGCCGCCGCGAGCTCGAGCACCAGCTGGAGCACGATGCCACGGTCGTCGGTGAGGGTTGTCCCTTTGAGTGCGCGGTCGGCGGCGAGGGCGGCGCGCAGCGCGCGCGCCAGCTCTAGCCCCGCCCAGGCGCCAGCCCAGCGGACCCAGTGTGCCGCTACTGTCTTGTAGCTGCCGAGGCCGAATGGCCGGGCCGCGAGGAGATGACGGAACACGGCGTCCTCCGCCCGCGGCGGAGGTCCGCCGCGGTCGAGCTCGGCGCGCGCCAGAGCGGTGCCTACGAGCGCCGTACCCAGCGCGGTCACGATGCGCACGCCGCTCATCCCCGCCTGCTCCAGCACCGGCCCAACGAGCCGCGCGGCGGCGGCCACCCGGCGCTCCAGCGCGGCGGCGACGAGGTCGTCGAGCGTCTCGCCGCGGCGCACCCCGACGACCGCCGTGACGTCGTCCGCGGTGGCGGTCCGTCCCGTGGCGAGCGCGCCGAGCTTCTCGAGCTCTTGCGCGAGCGCGCCGAGGTCGTTTCCCACCGCGGCGATGAGCAGATCAACGGCATCCGGGGCGAGCGTGAGGCCGATGTGCCCGGCGTAGTGCGCGATCCACCCCGCCACGCGCTCCGGGGCGAGCCGGCCGACCGCCACGGCGGTGACGTGCTTGGCGAGGTCGGCCTCCGCCTCCGGGGCGGTGCCGCCCTGCACCAGCACGAGCAGTGTCGAGGGGTTGGGATTGGCGAGGTAGCGCAACAACTCCTCGCGCGCGGGCGATTTCTTGCGCAGCTGCTCCACGCCCCGCAGCACCACGGCGCGTCGCGCGGCGAGCATGGGCTGGGTATTGACCAGCGCGTACAGCTCCTCGGGCCCGAGCTCGGCTGCGGCTCGCGTGTCAACGTTGAAGTCACGCATCGGCGCTTCGACCGCGCGATCCACTAGAGCGCGGACAGCCTCCTCCTTCAGCACGTCCTCTTCACCGTGAAGGTAGTACACCGGCTGGAGCACGCCCCGCTTGAGGTCCCGCAGGAGCGCGTCGAAGGTTGCCGCAGTCATACGGCGCGGAAGTTACCGCGCCACCGGACGGGATGAAAGTGGAACGGCTAACGACCAGCCGTCGCGGGCTCCGGGCGTGCGCGCGCGGGCTGCACCAGCGCGGTCCCATAGGGATTCGGGTTGCCGATCACCACGCTGAAGCGGGGATCCTGGAAGGTGACGAAGGGAACACTGGCTCGAGCCACCGGCTTAGGAAACGGCACCGGCGGCAACGCCGCCACCGTCGCCGGACGATTGGGTCTCAGGCTCTCGAGCGCCACCAGCACCAGCGCTGCGGCCACGAACAACGCCGCCGCGATGCCTGCCCGCGCCCGCAGGGGGGGCTCCGCGAGCTGCAACCGTTCGGCGCGCAGCCGGACATCCAGCCGGCGGCGGAAACCGGCGCTCGGCTCGATCGTCCCCGCTCCCTGCAGCGCCCGCACGCCGTCGCGGAGCGCGGCGTCGTAGCCGGCACACGCCGCGCAACGCGCCAAGTGACGCTCGAAGCGCCGCAACTCCCGCGCAGCGCTGATGAGGCCGTCGCGGAACTCGGTGTAACGGTCACGAAACTCGGTACACGTCATACGGTGGGAATGTATACCGCTGAAGCCGAGGAGGGTTCCGGGCTACTTCAGAAGCGGCCCGATGAGCTGGGCGAAGCTGTTGCGGGCCCGGTTCAGCCGGCTCTTCACGGTCCCGAGGTTGCACCGGGTGATCTCGGCGATCTCCTGGTAGCTCTTGCCCTCGAGCTCGCGCAACACGAACACCACACGGTGATGCTCGGGCAGCTGGCACACGCACTGATCCACGGCGTCCTTGAGGAACCGCTTGCGGTACAGATCGTCCGGCCGGGCGGTCGTGTCCTCAAACTGCAACGGCCGGTGATCGGCCTCCCAGTTCTTCTTGATCGTCTGGAACAAGACCAGTGGGTTGCGACTGCGGTTGCGCAGCTCGTTCTTCGCCAGGTTCGACGCGATCGTGTAGATCCACGTCGAGAATTTTTTCGTCTGATCGAACCGATGGAGGTGGCGGAACACCCGGATGAACACTTCCTGCACCAGGTCCTCGGCCCGCTCTCGGTCTCCGATCGTGCGGTTGACGAAATTGAGCAGGCGCGTCTGGTAGCGGTCGACGAGGGTGCCGAACGCCTGCGGATCGCTGCCGAGGTGGCGCTGCACCACCTGGCCGTCGTCGAGCTCGTGGAGCGCCGCCCGCTCCAGCGCCCGCACACCCGGCTTGCTCGTCAGTTTGAGGACTGCCCGCATGTTCGCTCCCGGTCTCGGACGGGTCCCTCTTCCTCAATTATGGCCTAGCACGAACCATACCGCAGCAGCCGTCAGGGCAACCGCTGGTCACGGACACATTTACAAAACGCGGACCCGACTGCCCCCTGTTCCCCTGTCCCCCGCAGGGGACACCAAAATGCTACAGCCCCAACCGGAATCCCGCCATATAAAGGATGGCGGCCACCGTCTTAGCGTCGCGGATCTCCCCATCCCGGATCCCAGCCAGCACCGCCTTCAGCGGCCGCGGCACCACTTCGATGAATTCGTCGGCCTCCCGGGCATGACTGGCGGTCCGAAGGTCCCCGGCCCAGAAGAGATGGATGACCTCGTCGGTAAAGCCGGGGGTCGTCCAGATAGTAGTGAGACGCTCGAGCCGGCCTGCCGTCACACCCGCTTCCTCGAGCAGCTCGCGCCGGGCGCAGGTAGGGGGCTCCTCCGCAGGCCCGAGGCGGCCGGCGGGGATCTCCCACAGCATGCCGCCGGTGGCGTAGCGGTACTGGCGCAGCAGCAGGATCGTGGGGTCGGGCCCCGCCGGGTCGGAGGCGAACGGGATCACCGCCGCGGCGCCAGGATGCCGGATCATCTCCAACTCACCCGTCGAGCCGTCGGGATAGCGCACCGTGTCCACGTCGAGGTTGATCACGCGCCCGCTGTAGACGCGTTGCGTCGAGACTTGCATCGGCGCCTCTTAGTGCTGGAAGAGCCACGCCACGGGGACCTTGATCCCTTCGGCGAGCATGTAGGTGGTGTTGCGGCGCGGGTTCGCGTGGATGGGGGAGTTGGGGGCCGGGGAAGTGAACGGGGCGAGCCCGAGCCGGGTGGCGATGATGCGCAGCCGCAACATGTGGAATCCGTCGCTCACGAGCACGACGCGTCGGCTGGCGCGTCCGGCGAACCACTGTCCGACGCCTTCGAGCGAAGCGTGGGTCGAGGTCGTGGGCGCCAAGGCGATGACGGCTTGGTCCGGCAAACCAACCTGGCGCAAGTAGCGCCGGCCTACCTCGGCTTCGCTGATGGAATCGCCCGAGCCGACGCCGCCAGTGACGAGCACGACCGGGGCGAAGCCGCGCAGGTAGAGCGTCGCGGCGTGATCGAGCCGCGCCCGAAATACGGGGGAGGGGTGGCCGTTGTACTGGGCGGCGCCGAGCACCGCGATTGCGTCGGCCGTCGTGGCCTGATCACGGGCGCCAGTCACCGCCACGTCCACGACCATCACGGCCCAGCCAGCGCCGAGCAGCACGAGCGTGAGCAGCGCTGCGCTGACTCGACGACGCAGAGTCCAGAAAGACATGGGCGAACAATATAAGACGTCGGTGTGTGGGTATGTGGGAGGGGGCCGTGCGCATCACGATTCCCGGCGCTGCCGGTCCCACGACCCCACGACCCCACACACCCACCTACGCCGGCTCTTAGAGGCTCATCCAGTAGTTGAACTTGACCAAGAGGACGTTCGTCGGGCGGTCCTTGAAGAGCTCCCGGCCCAAGTCGCGGCCAACGTCGAAGGTGGGGTCGGCGAAATCGCCCGCACGATTCTGCGTCCAGACGATGAACAGGGTCGAGCCGGGGCGATACTCCCATCGCAGTACGGCGTTGATCCGCACCGAGCGCGTGCGGAAGCTCGGATTCGCGATGGTGAACGAGTCCGCCGGCTGGACTCCCTCGGGGTGTACGGTGTAGGTCCCCGCGGTCGCGTCGTAGGTGATGCTCGAGCCGTTCGCCTGCCCGTAGGCGTCGAACCGGAAGGTGCGTGGCGCAGCGAGCTCCTTGTACCCGCCGTACTCGCCGACGAAGGTGAAGGGTTGGGCGTACACCTGAAGCGACAAGGTGGGTGAGACCGTCGCGTCGAGGCGGAGTGCGAGGTCCAGCTCGTGCTGCCGCAGCTGGGCGAACACATAGCGCGTGCCGAAGGTTCGGGCGGCGAGCGTGTCCGGTACTCGCTGGACGAACTGCGCGCTGCTCCGGCCCCCCGAGAAGTTGGGGGAGAGCGACAGCGACAGAGCGCCTGAGGGCCGCACACTGACCTGCGGGCTCGCGCTCCAGGACCACCCCCCCGAGGCATCGTGATTGTAGGAGCCGAACACGCCCCCGGTCACCGCCTTCCGCTGGTCAGTTTGGAGGCCGGCGTTGCCGAACCACCCCTGCGGGATTAGAGACAGCGGGCCACCGCGGGTCAGCCGGTCATCGATCACCTGGGCGCTATAGCCGCCGTTCAGGTTGAAGAACCAGAAGTTGCGGAAGGTGCCGAAGCTCGAGGCGAACACTTGGCGCTGGATCGGGTCCCCATCGAAGTTCCAGCTCGGAGCGCCGGTGAGAACCACGGTGGCTTCGCGGATCACCCTGCCTGGCCGCGTCTGGTGGACCGCGACATAGACGCCGCTGGCAATCCGGTCCACGCGGCGCTGGAAGCCGAGGTCGTTCACCTCGAACCCTGGGGTCGTGGTGCTGACCGCCGCGCCCCACAGCCACGTCCCGGCCAACTTGTCGACGTACAGGTCGCCCGTGAGTCCGCTGAGCGACGTGCGGCGCGGATCGTAGTGGAACGAGCGTGCGTCGGGGCGTTGGTAATACCGGCTCGAGGAGTGCTGGGTCGCCTGGATCGCAAGGGTATCGCCCCTCATGAAGGAGCCGCCGATGTCGGCCGCAATCGCGTACGTGTTTTGGCCCCACCGGTGTCGCGCATCCACGCCCCAGTCGTACGCCGTGGTGCGCAGGAACTTCAGGGCTGGGACACCGAGATCCCGGCTGACGGCGGTAACCACGAATCCGTAGCCGTCGTTCCCGCCGTTCAGTGTGCGCTTCACGCGGCCCACGAAGTAATCGGTGAGGGGCTCGACGGGGTCGTAGGAGCGAGTGCCGGTGGTGGTGTCGAGGACCGTTGCCCGCTCGCGCGCTGTGGCGACGTCGAGCACGCCTACCGACCAGCCGCCCGGCGAGCGGCCGGTAAGCTTCGCAGCGCCGAGGATGGTGGTGTTTTCCGGATTGTCTACAAACTGCCCCGCGGAGAAGGGCGATCCCAGCGGCCGGTGCCCAATGCGGCGCGAGTAGAAGAATTGCGGGGAGTTGCCGAACTGGACGAACCCCCCGGACCCGCCGCCGAACCCGAAGATGTCCGCCCCCTCGACGAAGAACGGCCGGTGCTCGGGGAGAAACTGCTCAAAAGCCGTGAGGTTCACGAAGGCGGGGTCGATCTCGACCTGGCCGAAGTCGGGGTTCATCGTGGCGTCGAGAGTGAGGTTGGACGTGACGCCGTACTTGAGGTCGAGTCCGGCGCCCCCGAAGTAGTCGCTCGATTTGTCGAATGGGTTTACGGGGTTGCTGGGCTGGTGGAAGGTGCCGCGCCCCACGCTGTAGGGGAGGAGCTCGAGCCGCTTCGGCGCCGGGATGTCGCGCAGCCCGACCAGGTGCCCGAAGCGCGACACGAACCCGCTTTCCGTCTTCCCGATGAAGGGCCACATCGCGAACTCGTTCTTGCGCAGAATGGTCCGCACGAAGCGGACGCCCCAGACCTGGTCGCGGGCCCGTGAGAAACGCAGCTGGGAAAACGGGATGCGGTACTCGGCCGACCAGCCGAGCGAGTCCACGCTCGTGGCGACCTCCCAGACGGGATCCCACGAGTCGTCAGCAAAGTTGCCGTCGTCGCCGAATTGGAGATCGTGCTTCACGCCGAGCGGATTGACGTCGAAGCGGTATGCCGTGCGGTGGTCGTGATAGGAATCGATGAGGACGCGGAAGTCGTCGCTCTGCGTGAACGAGTCGCGGCGGCCGAGATGGCGGGCGATCTTGCCGGGCTCGCGGTCGAACAGCCGCACGCCGATATACAGCGCCTCGTCGTCATAGAGTAAGCGTACAGCGGTGGACTCGGAGACGAGGTGCCCTTCCTCGGGGTCGCTCTGGCGCAGGTCGGTGATGGGCGCGGCGAGCGTCCATACCGAATCGTCGAGCCGGCCGTCCAGCACCGGGGGGCGGGCGACGCGCACGGCGGTGATCGTAGGGGGCACGCCATTGGAATGACGCAGCGCCGAGGAACCCGGGCTCTGCAGGGCGAGGAACGTGAGGGTAGCCAGCAACATACGCGCGGACCTCGGGCACAAGGGACCAGGGCCCGGCGGGACGGCGCGGGGGCCACGTGCGTGTCAACTCATATGATGTGCCGCGCAAGGCCCCGGTCGCAAGCGGCCAACGGGTCAGGGCTTGGTGAGGATCTCCTCGAACAGCGCGATCGCCCGGGGGTCGTTCGTCTGGCCGAGCCAGAAGAGCGCGCTCTTGCGCACACCCGGGCTCTTGTTGTCTCGGGCGACGCGGATCAGCGCCGGCACGCCATCTTCGTGCGGCAGCTGGGACATGGCGAAGACGGCGCTCTTCTTCACCTCGACGTCCGTGCTGGTGTCGTCCACGAGGTCCGAAAGCCCCCTGGTCGCCGCAGCGCCCGCGGCCTGGCCGAGCCAGAAGACGGCCGACTTGCGCGTCTCTTGGTGCAGCTGCGGGTCACGCGCGAGGCGCAGCAGGTCGGGCCAGATCGTGACGCTGTCGGCGAGGGTCGCGGGGAAGATCGCCTCGCGGCCGACCCGCGAGTTGGCACGGGCGAGAGCGAGGAGGAAGGCCGTTGCCTCGCGGGTCGAGACCGTACCCAGGTCGACTGCGCCCGTCGCCGGGCGCCACTCTCCGCCGACATAGGCCCGCAGGCGCGTGACGGCACCGCTGCGGACCGTGAGCGCGACGCGGACCGGCCCCGAGTCGCAGGCTGAATGCCAGTCGTCCCCGTCGGAGTAGTATCCCTCCCCCTGCCGGTTGCGGCACCGGCCGTTCCGGCAGTCCCAGCTGATGGTGTTGCGGCCGTCGCCGTAGATGCCGGGCCGCGCGGCGTAGCTGAACCGCACCTGCCCATCGGGTGCGGCGGCGACGCGCGCACCCAAGTCCTGGCCGGCCGCGGCGGTGGCCGCGACCAGCAGCAGGAGGACCGCGAAGCGCCCGACCCGCGTCATTGGTTGATGACCTCCTCTAGGAACCGTGCGGCCCGCGGGTCGTGCGACTGGCCGATCCAGAACAGCGCCTTCTTGCGTAGCTCCCGGTCGGGGTCGCGCCGGGCAATGTCGATCAGCTTGTCGAGGGCGGCGGCCTCGTGCCGCTGCGCGTACACGAAAATCAGCTGCTCCTTCATCTCCTGGCTCTGGATCCGGTCGTACAGGCCGGTGAGCTGGGCGAGGTCGGTCTCGTGGCTCTGCCCGGCCCAGAACAGTGCTTTCTTGCGCTGCTCGATGTCCTCGTGCTCGTTCAGCGCGATGTCCATCAGCCAGCGCAGGTTCTCCGCGCCGCCCATCTGGGACAGCGAGAAGAT
>DASQAH010000173.1:0-5798 GCA_035635835.1 Gemmatimonadales bacterium | reverse complement strand
TCGTGATCGACAGCACCGCGATCGGGATCGAGGAGCTCACGGTCAGGCCGATCTTGAGCGCGAGGTAGACGCTCGAGGCGCTGAAGATGAGGCCGAGGAGCACGCCGAGGATCAACGCGCGGGCCGTGAGCTCGGCGGGCGCCTGCGACGCGGGGACGTAGGGTTGGTGGTCGGGCATCGCGGCTCCCGCAGGAGTGGTCGGGGGGGGAGCCGTGAATCTTGTCCCAGTCGGCGGCGCTGTCTAGCGGGCGAAACCTCGGATGGTGGCTCGGGGTATCCGGGGCTGCATGATTCCGGCGAACGATCCAATTGCGGCGCAGCTGCGCCGCGCGCTGGCGGGCCGCTACGAGCTGCACGGCCTGCTGGGGCGCGGGGGCATGGGGGTCGTCTATCGGGCCCACGACCTGCAGCTCGAGCGTTCGGTCGCCCTCAAGGTGCCGCCGCCTGACCGCGCCGCCGATCCTGCGTTCCGGGCGCGCTTCCTGCGCGAGGCCCGCACCGCCGCGGCGCTCGCCCACCCCAACATCGTGCCGATCTTTGCCGTGCACGAGGTCGGCCCCTTCATCTTCTACGCCATGGCGTACGTGGACGGCGACACGCTAGCGCGCCGCATCGCGGCCCACGGTCCGCTCCCCGCCGCCGACACGGCGCGCCTGCTAGGCGAGCTGGCGGATGCCCTCGCCTATGCCCACGCGCGCGGCATCGTGCATCGTGACGTGAAGCCGGACAACATCCTGCTGGACGGCGCCAGCGGCCGGGCGCTGCTATCGGATTTCGGGATCGCGCACGTGACGCGCGACGGCCGGCCCGTGCCAGCGACCTATAGCGGGTCGGTGTTCGGGACGGTCCAGTTCATGAGCCCGGAGCAGGCCCGGGGCGAGCCGGTAGACGGACGCAGCGACCTTTACTCGCTCGGCGTCGTCGGCTACTACGTCCTGACGGGCCGCCTGCCGTTCTCCGCGGATAGTGACGCGGCTGTCGTCGCGCTGCACTGCACGACTCCGCCCCCGCCGCTCGTGTCCCCCGGCGTCCCGCGTCGGCTCGGGCAGGCGGTGGAGCGGTGTCTCGCCAAGCTCCCCGCCGACCGGTTCCAGGACGGCGCGGCGCTGGGGCGTGCGCTCGCCGCCGCGCTGCCGGGTGGGGCGCCGCCGCCGATTGCCGTGCGGGCGTTCCTCACCCGGAGCTCGCACCTCGCGGGTCCGGCGCTGCTGTACGAGGCGTTCGTCGGACTGCTCGTCGCCCCGGCCGCGCTGTGGTGCTGGTTGTACGGGGGTTCGCGCTTGCTCGACCTCGCGGCGGTGAGTGGCACCGCAGCCGCCTTGCTGCCGCCGCTCGGGGTGGCGTGGGCGCGGGCGCGTCGCCTGCTCACCGACGGCCATGGGTGGGAGGATCTCACCGACGCCCTGGTAGCCGAGCGGGAACGGCATCGTGAGGAGCTCTCCTTTATATACGGGACGGGGCCGTCGCCGTTCGAGCGCGGGCTGCAGTGGCTGAGCCGCCTCAGCCTCGGAATCGCAACTCTGGGGACGGTGCTCCTTCTACAACGGCCAGAGGCGGCGACTCGGCCGGTGGCGTTGGGCGGGGTCGCCGGCGCCGCAGGAGTCGCGCTCCTGGCTGCCGTCGTGGCGCGTGCTCGCACCCAGCGGCGCACGGATCCCCGCGGCGAGCGCCGGCTGCGGTTCTGGAGCGGCGCGCTGGGCCGCTGGGTGTTTCGCTTGGCGACGGCCGGCTTGCGACGCGGGACGGGCTCGGCGAGCGACTTGCAGAGTCTCGAGACGCCGGCCTGACGGCTGTGTCCCCGGAACGGCAGGGGCCTAGACTGGACTAGGACTCGGAGCGCCGAAGGCGCAACACGCGGCCCGCAACGACAGCCGCCAGGGAGCTACGGTTTCCTCCGGCTCAGAAACCCTTGCTTGTGAGGTCAAGCGAAGACGTGCCGCAGCGGGCACGCGAAGCCCGGCAGCACATCTTCGCCGTCGAGGGCGTCACTCTCCCCGAGCACTGAGAGGCCGCCGTCCCGGCGGTAAACGCGCACCTCGGACCGCTGCGGATCTACCAGCCACACCAGCTTGGTGCCGGCCGCGAGCCACTCGGCGACCTTGGCGAGCACCTCGGCCGTCGTGTCGTCGGGTGAAAGAATCTCGGCGAGGAGATCCGGGGCCAGCTCCGCGTACCCCCGAGCCGGAATCCGGTTCGCTCGCTCCCGTCTTACGAACGCGACGTCCGGCGCCCGGACGGTGTCCGGATCGGATGTGATCTTAAAGCCGGTGTCCTGCGCCAGAACGACGCCCAGCCCCTGACGGCGGACGTAGTCACTGAGATGGTAACCAAGAGTGGCGGCGATGGCCCCGTGCCGAGTGCCCGGTGGCTCGTGGACGACTAGCCGCCCCCGGACGAGCTCGACCTGCTTTCCCGGGAGGGACATCCGCTCGACGTCCGCGGCAGTTAGGACAGAGGCGGTCTTCATACCGGGAAACATACCATGCGTGCTCGATTCGTTGCTCAACCTCGCATCAACGTTAGGAGTGTCGGAGGCGTCTGCCTAGTCGGCTGCGCGCCTGACCGACCGGAGCCTCCCCGCCGCCTGCTGCAACACGTCGTCCGTCTTGCAGAAGGCGAAACGGATCAGCTTCCTCCCTAGCTCGGGTCTCGAGAAGAAGCTCGACCCGGGGACAGGCGCGACGCCCACCTGCTTGGTCAGCCAGAAGGCGAACTCGTCGTCCGGCAGCGCGGACAGCGCCGAGAAGTCTGCCAGCACGTAGTACGCCCCTTCGGGCGGCGTGCAGCGGAACCCCGCGGTCACCAGCGCCCCACACAATAGATCGCGCCGGGCGCGGTAGTCGCGCGCCAATCCAGCGTAGTAGTCACGGCCGAGCGTTTCGATGCCCACGGCGACCGCCTCTTGCAGTGGCGCGGGCGCACCGACGGTCAGGAAATCGTGCACCTTGCGGATCGCGTCCGTCACTGTCGCTGGCGCGACGATCGTGCCGATCCGCCACCCCGTGATGCTGTAGGTCTTGGATGCCCCGCTGACTGTGACGGTCCGCTCGCGCATCCCATCCAGCGTGGCGATGGGGATGTGCTCGCCGGCGTAGTAGATGTGCTCGTAGATCTCGTCGGTGACGGCGTACGCATCGTGGCGCCGGCACAGCTCGGCGATCGCCTCGAGCTCGGCGCGGCTGAACACGTGCCCCGTGGGGTTGTTGGGCGTGCACAGGACGATCGCGCGTGTCCGAGGGGTGAACACGGCCGTCAGGCGGTCGAGATCGAGCCCCTCCCCAGCGGCCATTGGGACGAAGACGGGCTTGGCGCCGCACAAGATCGCGTCGGGGCCGTAGTTCTCGTAGAACGGCTCGAAGACGATGACCTCCTCGCCCGGATCCACAATCGCCATGAGCGCGGCAGCCATCGCTTCAGTGGCGCCGCACGTCACCGTGAGCTCCGTCTCGGGGTCCACCGTCATGCCGTACCAGTCCGCGTACTTCCGGGCGAGCGCGTCGCGCAGCCGCTTGGCGCCCCAGGTGATCGCGTACTGATTGATGTCCGCGCGGATCGCTCGTGCGGCCGCCTCCTTGATCACCTCGGGGGCGGGGAAATTGGGGAAGCCCTGCGCCAGGTTGATGGCGCCATGCTCGTTCGCGAGGCGCGTCATTCCCCGGATGACGGACTCGGTGAAGCCGTGGGTGCGACGGGCGGTGTGCACACTACTAAACTCGTCGAGGAGAGGCGTCCAGGGAATACGTCGAGGAAATAGGGCGCTTGTTGCGCCGGGCCAGCCTGCATGTAGTTTGAACCGGTACAGGCCATCCAGCACCGAGTCGCACCCCGGAGCTCCATGGCGAGCACGGAGGCAGGCGCAGCGATGGCCGCAGCTCTTCCTTTCGAACTCTCCCGTCTGTTCCAGGCACCCGATGGCCCCGCCCGCGACGACGCGTGGGCCAACTTTGTGGCGGCCCATAGCCGCCTGCTCCTCCACGTCGCCCGTTCCCTCAGCCCCGATCACGACGCCGCCATGGACGGGTACACCTACGTCCTTGAGCGGCTGAGAGAAGACCATTGCCGGCGGCTCCAAGGCTACGTGGCCGACGGCCGCAGCAAGTTCACGACGTGGCTCGTGGTTGTGGCGCGACGTCTGTGTCTTGATTTCCACCGTCACCGTTATGGCAGGCCCCGGGACTCAACGCCCGATGCCGCCGCCGAGCAGGCGGCTCGCCGGCGGCTCGCCGACCTCGTCGCCGGGGCAGCCGATCCAGACCAGCTCGCCGCGCCTGTCGCCGACCCGGCCCTGTCCGCGCAGGTCCAAGAGCTCCACGAGACGCTCGCAGCCGCAACGGCGCGTCTCGACCCCCCGGACCGGTTGCTGCTGAAGCTCCGATTCAACGACGACCTGTCCGCCCGAGAGATCGCTGGTGTCCTCGGCCTGCCCACGCCTTTCCACGTCTACCGCCGGATCAATGTCCTCCTCGATGTGTTGCGCCGCAGCCTCAAGCAGCGGGGCGTCGAAGGAGTTGAACCGTGATCGCCGGCAAATCGCGCGCTGCCGTCCGTTTGATCCGTCAGAGGGAGGGGAGCGCATGACCGGTGAGGTCAAGGCGGGGCACCTGAGGGTGGAGGACGTCGCGGCCTACATCGACCGCGGGGACGCGGCTGAGCAGCGAGCCCGCGTGGAAGCGCACCTGGCCACCTGCGCCGAGTGCCGCTCGGAAGTCGTGACGGTGGCGCGGCTGGCGCGGTCGTTCCGCGATCGGCGGCGCTGGTTGGTGACGGCGCCACTCGCGGCCGCGGCCGCAGTGCTGCTGCTGGTGTTCGCCCCCTGGCAGCGCGGCCGTGATCGCTCCGAGCTGGTGTTGCGCGAGCCGGCGGTTACGACGACGGTCGCGCCGCGCCCGCTCGCTCCGCTCGGCGCCGTCGCGGTGTTGCCACGCTTGCTGTGGACGAGCGTCCCGCACGCGGATCGCTATCGCGTGACGGTGTTCGACGGCAACGGCTCCGTCGTCTGGGAGACGCTGACCACTGACACCCTTGTCGCCGTGCCGGATGCCGTCGCGGTCAGTGTCGGCGTCCCCTACTTCTGGAAGGTCGCGGCCCGCACTAGCTGGGACCGCTGGGTGGTTTCGGATCTCACAACCTTCACGCTGGGCGCACCCCGACCGCCCCAATGACCGGCGTCGGGTTCTTCGTCCTTTGCATCGCTCTGCAGACGGCGGTCCCCCCCCCGTCGGGCCCGGAGCGACTGCGTGCACTCGCGTGCGACGGGCCGCAGGCCGTGCTCGTCGATCAGGTCCGGGCTCAGCCTGACGATGTACGGGATGCGCTGCGTCAACTCCTGGCGCTCTCGGCGGGCTCGGACGACGCGACCTCCTCACCCCTTGTCGCCGCCGATCGTCTCGCGTCAGCGTACGCCGTGGCCTGGCGGGACTCCTTCCTCCTCCGACAGGTCTCCAGGTTCCGGTCGTTGCCACCCGATGGGCGACGCGCGAAAGTAGCGGTCGACAGCCTGCGTCGGGCCGGGAACGACGCGTTGGGCCGGAGCGGCATAGAGGAAGCCCTGCGCCTGTGGCGGGAGAGCGTACGGCAGGCGACGGCGATCGGCGACACGGTGGGGGTGGCGACCGGCCTGGGCAACATCGGCCGGGGGTTTTACGAGCGGCACGAGGTGGATAGCGCGGCGGCGTACTGGGCGCGCTCGGCGGACCTGGCCGAGCGGATCGGCGATTTCCGCACCGCGGGGAACGCGGTCGGCAACCTGGCGAGCGTCCGCAAGGATCGCGGCGACCTGCGGCAAGCGGAGTCCCTGT
>DASQAH010000172.1:0-4793 GCA_035635835.1 Gemmatimonadales bacterium | reverse complement strand
GTCGAGCGGCACGCGCAGCGTCTCTGCCAGGCGCCCCGTCGAGCGGTCTTCGGGCAGCCGCGCGATCTCCGCTTCCTTGAGATAGGCACCCACCTTGGGTCCGCGCGCCGTCACCACGAGCTCGCGCAGCGTCATACCGTCACGCCAGGGATAACGCCCCGGCTTGTTCACCGCCCCCGCGATCGCCACGAAGAACGAGCAAGTTGCTGGGGTTCGCTCGCCGGTGGGCTCGCACTTGTCGGGCGTGACACACGCTCCGTTCGGGGCAGCGGCGGCTCCGCTCAGTCTGCGGGTCGTCCACGACTCACGCGCAACTGTTCCGCTTGAGCGGCGTCGAGCAGGCGACGATCGTACGCCACAAATTCTCGCAAGGGCCGCCCCGTAGCCTCCTGGAGCATGAGTGCTGCGCCAAGTTGCACAGCGTCTCCGGACCGCAGCGCGTGCTGGAGCAGCAGCCGGCGCGCGGTCCGTGCGACATCAGGGGTGATTTCGACCACCGTCCATGCGGGAATGTCCGCAACGAACGCGGCAGCAGCGCGGTCCCGCTCGGCGGGCGAAATCGCCTCCTCGCGCGCCAGCCTGGCGAAGGCCGAGATCACTTCGACTTCCGACAGCCGACACAGGGCAACGTCGCCGCCGCGGAGCAGCCGGCGGACGCGAGTGCTGTGCGGCTCGCGAACGTAGCGCTTGACGAGCGCGCTCGCGTCAAAGAATCGCACTATCCGCGATCATCGCGGTCGCTTGACACGGCGGCGGAGCCCAGCTTCCCGCGCGAGCGAATCGGCGTGAACCGGCCGGGCGTGGGCCGCACCGGCAGCGTCACGACACCCGCCGCCGCCGCCTTCCGCAGGCCGGCGCGGCTCGCATCGCCGGCGCCGGGCAGCGGTCGCAACTCGGCGACGGGCTCGTTCCGATCCGTGACCAGGATGGTTTCCCCGCGACGGACACGGTTGAGATAGGTTCCTAACCGGGTCTTGAGCTCCCTTGAGCCAACGATCAGTGATCTCGTCATGTGGTCATTGTAACCACATGACAAGACGCTGGCAATGGGTGACTCTGGCTACCGAAGGCGGCCGCAAATCCTCGCGACGCCTCGCTCCAGTCGAGCGTAGCGCGGTGTGCTATTTTCGATTGTGCGACCAATCGCAAATACCACACCCATCGTCTCCACCACCTAGTGTCACGTTGCGGCCGCGTGGCGACCGTCCCGCCGCTTCGTAACGCGCAGCGCTTCGACGCGGGCGCGTCCGCAAGCTCTGCCTCGTCCCCTCCTCAGTGGCGTAGGATTCTTCGATCACGTCCACGGCCAGCGGCGTCGCGCCGAGTGGGATCGAGCTACATCCGGTGCTCGACGTGGAGTTCCCCTAGGGCGGCACGGCGGAAATACGGCACTGACGCTCGGCCCTCTGGCCGCGCGCGCTACCGGCTCCTATGATGGAGCTATCTCCTGGGCCGGGAGCACTGCGTGGCAGACCTTCAAGCTCGCCTGCAAGCTGCTGTTGGCGACGCCTACCGTATTGAGAAGGAGTTCGGTGGCGGCGGGATGAGCCGGGTCTTTTTAGCTCAGGAGCGGGAGCTCGACCGGCAGGTGGTGGTGAAGGTCCTGCCCCCGGAGATGGCGGCTGGCCTGAACGCCGAGCGCTTCCGCCGCGAGATCCTGCTCGCCGCCTCGCTACAGCATCCGCACATCGTCCCGCTCCTTGCCGCCGGCCATTCGGACGATCTCGTGTACTACACGATGCCGCTCATCGAGGGAGAGTCGCTCCGCGCCAAGCTCGCGCGCGAAGGGGAGCTCCCCATCACCCAAACCGTGCGGATCCTACGCGACGTAGCCGACGCGCTGGCCTACGCCCACGAGCACCGGGTCGCCCACCGCGACATCAAGCCCGACAACGTGCTGATCACGCGCCACCACGCGGTCGTGACTGATTTCGGGGTCGCGAAGGCGTTGAGCGAGTCCACGGGGAATCGCGCGCTGACGTCAGCGGGGGTAGCGCTCGGGACGCCGGCCTACATGGCGCCGGAGCAGGCGGCGGCGGACCCGCACGCCGATCACCGCTGCGACATCTACGCGGTGGGGGCGCTCGGCTACGAGATGCTGACGGGCCGACCGCCCTTTACGGGGGCCACGCCCCAGCACGTGTTGGCCGCGCAAGTGACGGAGGCGCCGCAGCCAGTGACGAAGCGGCGGGCCACGGTGCCGGCAGCGCTCGCGGCGCTGGTGATGCGCTGTCTCGAGAAGTCGCCGGCGGACCGGTGGCAGAGCGCGGAGGACCTGTTGCACCAGCTCGAAGCGATGGCGACGCCGAGCGGCGGGAACACCCCGGCCGGCACTCAGCCTGTTCTCGCACTACGGATCGTGCCTCGATGGCTCAAGCTGGCGCTCGGTACGGCGGGCTTCGTCGGCGTCGTCGTCGCCGTGGTCATCGCTCGTCCCGCGCCAGAGGTCTTGACGCTTGGCACAGTCACACAAATGACCTTCGAGCCCGGGCTCGAGATTGAGCCGGCGATCTCACCCGACGGGAAGTTGGTCGCGTACACCGCGGGCCCGCTGTCCACGGCGCGGATCTACGTGCGCCAGTCGGGAGGTCGGCCCGTCGCGCTCACCGCGGGGTCGGGACCGCCCCAGCGGCGCCCCTTGTGGTCACCCGACGGCACGCGAATCCTGTACGAAGCGGACGCAAATCTGTTCGTCATGCCGGCAGTCGGAGGGACCCCTCGCCTGATGGCGAACGGGGCGTGCTGCGCTGCATGGTCCCCCGACGGTCGGCAGGTCGCCTACGTGCGGTCGGCGGCTCGGCGGTTGGGGGGCAGCCCTGAACGGCCCGAGTCGATCTACGTGACGCCTCCAGATGGCGGGCCGTCGCGGTTCGTCGGCCTGGTCTTCGACCCCCACTCCCTCAGGTGGTCGCCCGACAGCCGGTGGCTCGCGCTGGTCTCGGGGAACGCTCAATTCGCCGTGAGCGCGGCGACGTTCGCAAACAAGGGGCCCAGTGCCATCGTCCTCGTCCCCGCCGCTGGAGGGGCGCCCGTACCCGTCACCGACAACGCAGCGCTGAACGTGAGCCCGGCATGGACCCCCGACAGTCGGCACATCCTCTTCGTCTCGAATCGCGAGGGCGCGCGGGACGTGTATGCGGTTCGCCTGCAGGGCTCAGGGATGCCGGCTGGGAACCCGTCGCGCCTCACCACGGGACTGAATGCGCACTCGATCAGCCTCTCCGCCGACGGAACGCGGCTGGCGTATTCGGTCTACACCTCGCACGCGAACGTGTGGGTAGTCTCGATCCCTACCCACGGGCCCATCTCGGCGGACCGCGCCACCCAGGTCACGACGGGCAACCAGACGGTGGAGGGGCTGACGGTCTCGCCGGACGGGCGCTGGCTTTACTTCGACTCCGATCGCTCCGGGAACGCGAATATCTACCGGATGCCGCTCGCCGGCGGGGAGCCGGAGCAACTCACCACGAACCGCGCCGATGACTTCTCCCCCAACGTGTCCCCCGACGGCCGCTGGGTGGCGTTTCATTCGCTGCGCTTCGGCACCCGAGACATCTTCGTGATGCCGGCCGAGGGCGGCGAAGCGCAACGAGTGACGGACGATCCTGGGGAGGAGCGATTCCCCATCTGGTCGCCGGACGGGCAGTCGTTGTCGTACAGCCTGAACGGAACCCGGACGCGCGACGGGCTGTACGTGATTTCGAAGGATCAGAGCGGCCGCTGGCGGCCGGCCCGACGGCTCTGGAACCACCCGGCCAGGGCGACCTGGTCTCGGGACGGCCGAACCTTGCTCAGCACGTGGACCGACGGGATCTGGCTCATCCCGGCCGCGGGCGGCGCGCCGCGGCAGGTATATCAGCCACCGGACACCGTCAACGGTCCGGAGCCACCCGTGTGGTGGTCACCGGACGGCCGGGCGATCTACTTCAAAGCAGTGGACCGCAAGGGCCGGGCGTCGTTCTGGTCGCTCCCCACGACAGGCGGCCGCCCCCGGATGCTGGTGCGGTTTGACGACCCCACAAAGCCCTCCTACCACCCCGCGTGGGTGACCGACGGCCGGCGCTTCTACTTCACTATCAACGATCGGCAGAGCGACATCTACGTCGCCGAGCTCCACGGCTTGAGATAGCGCCCCCGATTCGGGCGGCGCAAAACGTCACCGCGAACCTCCGGAGCGGCTCGCCAGTCCAGCGCGCGTCACCGCACCGCGTCAGGTTTGCGCTACACGTATCCCTCGTCACAATTCTGTTCGCCCGAGGGAGGGGGAGACGCCGCGCGCGCTCTTCTCTCTTAACCCGGCTAGCGTACGACGCTCCGGGTTTGAAGCGCGAGGGCGACCGACCGCCGGCGACGCCCGAACAAGAGTTGCCCTGGGTTGACCGGTGCGTCACATGGCACTAATATCTCTGCCAAGTGGCCACAATGGGAGTGGACTATGCCAAAGGTTCGGGAAGTCCAGCGAGCGGCATCTCCCGACGTCGAGGAATACCGCAAGAGGATCCGTAGCGGCCGGCCCGGCGTCTATTACTACGTCAAGTTGCTCGGGCTCGAAACGGATGACCCCCTCAAGCTGGTCGTACGGGTGCAACGCGGGCTCTCGTTCAGTGCTCTCGAGAGATTTCAGAGGAACACGGCCCTGTCAACCGTCGACCTGGCGCAGGTAGTGCAGATTCCGGTGCGGACCTTGATGCGCAGGAAGAAACAAGGCCGGCTCCAACCGGATGAGTCCGATCGGTTGCTGCGCGCGTCCAGGATTTTCGGTAGAGCGCTCGAACTGTTCGAGGGCGACATCG
>DASQAH010000171.1:0-3494 GCA_035635835.1 Gemmatimonadales bacterium | reverse complement strand
CCTCGAGCTGCAAGGGAAGTTGCTGCGCGCGCTCGAGCAAAAGACCGTGCGCCGCCTGGGGGCGACCGCGAGCCGGACCCTCGACATCCGCATCGTCGCAGCGACCAACACCGACCTCGCTGCAGCCGTGCAGGCCAGCCGGTTCCGCGGGGACCTCTACTATCGCCTGAACGTGGTAACGCTCGAGCTCCCCCCGCTGCGCGAGCGGGGCGAGGACATCCTGGTGCTAGCGGAGACCTTCCTGCGGCGGTTCGCCGAGCAGTACCGCCTCCCTCAACCTCCGCTCACCCCAGAGGTGCGTCACGCGCTGCTTGCGCATTCCTGGCCCGGCAACATCCGCGAGCTGCGTAACGCGATCGAGCGCGCCGTGCTGCTATCTCCGCCCGGCAGCCTCGCGCGCGCGGAGCTCGCCGGGCGACCCGCGCGCCCGACCCAAACTGGGGCAGTTCCCTTCCCCGCCACCCTCGCCGAGATCCAGCGCGCCGCCGCACAGTTGATGCTCCAAGCGACCGGCGGCAACCGCTCCGAGGCCGCGCGCCTGCTAGGGATCTCCCGCTCGCGGCTGAAGCGGCTGCTCGAGGGGATACTCGAGGGGACGGAGCACGAGACGGCGCGCGGGGATGAAACAGAGCTTGACACGAATTGAGGCAAGTGCGTCACGGTGACTCAGCTGATACGGCCCATCAATTACGACGCAACGACTTACGGTGGCGCGCGGCTTGCCCACACGACCAGCGACTCCCCCTGGGGAAACACTCCTATGCGACGACTGTTCTGCGGCCTCGTGGCAGTGGCGATTGTGGTGGCATGCAGCGACTCGAGCGGCCCCCCCAATCAGGCGGCTCCGGTGCCGAACTCGCTGCTTCACATCGTGCTCCAGAGCTCGTCCGCGCCGCCGCTGCTGGCCGACAGCGCGAGCTTCTACGCCGTCATGGGCGAGGACCGCGAACTCCGGATGTACTACCAGGGAGCGGCCCCAGGCGTCACGGGGCAGGAGTTCCTGCGGCTCAAGGTGCCTGGCGATGGCCTGCTCAGCCGGCCCGACGGCAGCCTCTTTCAGCCTGGCGATTCGATCTTAATCATCATCAAGGTGGTCGATCCCAAGAAGTTTCTCTTCGATTTCCAGCCCACCGGTCTGCATTTCAGCCCGGACCACCCGGCTGAGCTGACGTTGGAATACTTATACAGCAACCACGATTTCAATGGTGACGGCGTGATCGACACCACGGACGCCCGGATCAAAGGCGCGCTCGACACCTGGCAGCGCCAACCGTCCGATACTCTGTGGTATCGCCTCGAGGCCGCGAATTACGAGTCGTACGAGGAGCTCGATGCCAAGATCCTTCACTTCACGGAGCACGCGATCGCGTGGTGAGCCCGCGAGGCGCTAAATGGCGACATCGCTAGCCGACGACTCCGCGCTGCTCGCCGAGCTGCGCGCGCTGGCGGAGCAGGGCCGCCACCGCGAGGTCCTGGGCCGGCTGCACGGCCTGCCGGTGGAGGCTCTTGAGGGACGCACAGCGTTCGCGCTGCTCGCGGCGGAGGCGCACGGCCGGCTGGGCGAGCACAGCGAGGCGCAGCGCTGGGCGGAGCTCGTGCTCGTTCTGGCGCGGTCGCGCGGCGAGGGACAGGCGGAGCTGCGAGCCCTCAACTACAAAGGCGCGATCGCCCTGCGGCGCGGTGACGTGGACGAGGCGGAGCTCCGCTTCGCCGACGCGCTCACGGTGGCACGGGCCGTCCAGGACCACGCCGCCGAAGCGCGCTGTCTCAATAACCTGGGGATCATCGCCTTTCTGCGGGGCGACCCCGGCTCGGCGCTCGCGGACTATCAACTCGCTCTCGCCGCCTACCAGCAGGCTGGGGTGGTGCGCGGGATGGCCGAGACCCACCACAACATCGGCATCAGCTGGCGGGACCGCGGCGATCATCGGCAGGCGCTCCAGGCCGCGGAGCAGGCCGTGCGGCTCGCCACGCAGGTGCAGGACGACAGCCTGCTGGGCCTGGCGCTGACGGGCCGCGCTGAGACCCACTTGCTGATGAGCGACGTGGAGCTCGCGGCGGCGGAGCTCGCGCGCGCCGCGGAGGCCTACCAGCGCGTGCAGTTCGAGGCGGGGCTCCCCGAGGTGTGGCGACTGCAGGCAGGCGTGGCGCACGTCCGGGGCGACACCTCGGGCGCCATCGGGCTGCTCGAACAGGCGGCCGACCTCGCCACGCGGCAGGGGAACGCCGAAACGCTGGCGGCCGTCCAGCGCGATCTCGGCGTGGCGCTCGAAGCCCAGGGGAACCTCAGCGGCGCGCGCGCGGCACGGCAGCGGGCGGTCGCACTGTATGAGGGGCTGGGTGCGAAACACGCGGCCGAGGCGATTGCGGCCTTGATCGCCCAGGGACCCTAGGCCACCTACGACGCACCCTGTCGACGGCATGGCACCTTGCTCGCCCGAAGGAGATGACACCACCCTGTGGGCGCGTTGCTACGGCGCTTCGTTCACAGCACTCCGTATCCGCCCTCAGGCGACGTCCACGCGGGCTGAGACTGATGGAAGAGGTCTAGCAGCTGCCGCTCAGTGAGCTCAGCGAGGGACGCGTCGGAACTCTTCGATCCCAGAGGCGAATAGCGAGTGAAGCGGCGCTTGCGCTCGGGGCCGGTCCCCAGCTCGAACAGCAACCCAAATTCATCCTTCCCATAAACGGTGATGCGGCCCGTGGGATAAACCTTCCAGATGGAGCCGTCTACCACGACGGTGAGTCGTGCCATATACCTGAACCCGGCGTTACGGACGA
Source organism: Gemmatimonadales bacterium (assembly GCA_035635835.1). Taxonomy (GTDB): domain Bacteria; phylum Gemmatimonadota; class Gemmatimonadetes; order Gemmatimonadales; family GWC2-71-9; genus 13-1-40CM-70-15. The sequence continues at coordinate 713 of DASQAH010000171.1, read as the reverse complement.
GAAAGAAGGGCGGACTCTTCGGCCGCCCCCCTTTCCTGAACAGACCGGTCGGCGTTGAAACAGACCGGAGCTACGAGCGGCCGCGCAGACCGGTCGGCCCTAGTTCCTTGCGGCGATCTTGTGGAAGGTCGAGTTCGAAACCTCGAAAGCCTCAACCGTCGGTGTTCCCTCAACCACCTTCGCCAGGCTCGTCAGCACCTGTGGATAGATGTCGCGGCTATAGTTGTCCGCGTCCTCTCGCCGATCCCACAGACTGATCGCAACCGCTTCGGAGCGGTCCGCGGCAACGAACGAAATCTCGTCCTTGAAGCCAGTCTGTTTCCGCAGCAGGGGCAGGACGTCCTTCTCGAGCGTCTGGGTAAACTCACCGGCCGTGTTGGCCTTCAGATGCATGGACACATTGCGTGCGTACATATATCGACTCCTTGGCTACTCCGACGTGAACCTACGTGACCACTGCGCGTGCCTGTGCGTGTTACAGCCTCTCCGCTCAGTACATCCCGCCCATGCCACCGCCCCCGGGCATCGCGGGCATCTTCTCCTTCTCCTTCTTCTCCACCACCACGCACTCGGTGGTGAGGAGCAGTCCCGCGATGGACGCGGCGTTCTGCAGCGCCGTGCGGGTGACCTTGGTCGGGTCGATCACGCCGGCCGCGACCAGATCCTCGTACTCGTCGGTCTGGGCGTTGTAGCCGAAGTTGAGCTTGGCCGAC
>DASQAH010000170.1:0-6131 GCA_035635835.1 Gemmatimonadales bacterium | reverse complement strand
ACGCGCGCCCGGCCGCCTCGTACGAGATTGGTCGCCCACAGGCCGACGGCCACGACGGCCACGAACAGCACGCCGCCGCGGACGATCTCGCGCCGCCACTTGAGCCAGAAGTCGTTCATGCGAAGCCCCCCTGCTGCCGTTGCTCCAAGTTACACTAAGGAGCTACGACGTGCGGGGGGGCGAGGTTTCGCGGGTCAAATCGCGCGGGTGCCGCGGCAGTTGGCCGGTGCGCCCGCGGTTTCCAGCAGGCGCGACCCCCGCCCCGTCACGGTAATCGGGGACAGCGTCCCGCCGTACCACACCCGGCCCGGGTCGGCCGTGAGGGCGGCGCGTTCCGTCTTTTCCACCGCCGCCGTGACGCGCTCGATCGTCGCAGCGCGGTCCGCGGACATCGTATTGGCGGCCAGGTAGCCATAGCCGACTGTCAGAATCGTCGCAGCCATCAGAGCCAAGCGGCCCATTGTTTCCTCCTCCACTCGCATCGGAGCCTGCGGTACGACGGCTCGGTGTGTGCACTCACAAGATATGACGTATCTCGGGCCCAAATGGTTGCACCGGCTTCCTCCTCTGTACTGTCCCTAGCGCGACCTCGCCCTCCGACACGAACTTCCACGGCGTCTTCCCTTGCTTCCCTGTCTGGGTGGCGCATTGGATATACGCACGAGACTGAAAACCGTTACGGTTGCCTCGTGGCGCGCGGGTTTCCAGCCGCCCGTGGCATGGACGTGGCTACCGCCGGGGTGGCGAAATCGGTAGACGCAAGGGACTTAAAATCCCTTGGGAGGCAACTCCCGTGCAGGTTCGAGTCCTGCCCTCGGCATCGGAAGCGCAACCTGTTACTACGCTCAGCACGTCCGGGCGGACGATCATATACCCGGGCGTGCACCAATACTGTCGCTAACGGACCGGCCCGCGCTCGCATCGTAGGCCGCGATCGCGGTGAGCGGGCTCACGCGACCGCGGGTCGCATGTCGGTAGAGACCCGACGGGTTGCGCCGAGCGGTCGCGTCTCCTATCGTGCCTCGTCACCCTGCCACCGTTATTCCGTTTCAGACCGCCCGCTCGAGGACAACTGATGACCGGAATGCGTTGGGCCCGCCTGCAAGAGGACGTGGACTGCAAGCTGCGCCGGGGCGCATGGTACCGCGTCAGCCACGTCGCCGGACTCGAGGCGATCGTGGACGTCAACCGCCGAGCGCTCGCCGTGCCGAGCTTTGCGCTCGAGATCGTCTCTACCCCGCCGCACTCTTGGACAGTCGTCCCGCTGCGAGGGCGAGGCGCGCGCCTCGCGGCCGAGCTCGCCCCGCGCTACGGCGTGTGCCCGAGTTGCCGCCACCGCTCCCGGCTAGAGGAGCAGGGGCGCTCCATGATGTGCGGCCGCTGCAAGGGCCGCTTCGACATCGCTTGGGACGAAGGCTACCTCGGTGGGAGATGAGCCGGCTTCCTCCCTGACGCCGCTCTCCTCGCGGCAGTGACACTCTCTCGCCGGCCGCCGGCCGAAGCCCGCACGCTCGTGATCTCGGGCTCCCGCTCGTACGCTCGTGCGAAAGCGCGCCGGATGCGCTCGGCGATGGCGCGCTCCTGTTTAGGGGACACGAGCACCAAGGCCGCTCCGCCCCAGCCCGCTCCCGTGAGACGCGCGCCCAGGGCTCCCGCACGCCGCGCCGCGGCGACCACCAGGTCGAGCTCCGGCGTGCTGCACTCATACAGCCGCCGCAGGGATTCATGCGATTCGTACAGCAGGCGTCCGAAGGTGCGCATCCGCCCGCGCGCCAGCAGCTGCGCCCCGTAGCGCGTCCGCGCGGTTTCACTCACGACGTGCACCGCCCGAGCGCGTAGCGGCTCGGGTAGCGCGCGCTTCAGGCGGGCGAGCCAGCTCGCCGGCCAGGCGGCGAGCCAGATCAGCTCCGGCAGCTCGACGCGCAGTCGCTCGAGCGCCGCACGACATTCGCGCGTCCGCTCGTTATAGGCGCTCTTTCCCAGTTCGTGCCGCATCCCGGTGTCGACAAGCAGCAGCCGTCCCCGAAACGGGATTTGCCGCATGGCGAGCGTGGCGCATTCGAGTAGCAGCGCGTGCCCGGGCCGAGCGAGGGCAGAGATCGTCTGGTCCATGACGCCGCACTTCACCCCCACGTGGTCGTGCTCGGCCCGGTAGGCAACGGCGGCAAGCTGCCGAGGAGCCAGGCGCGCCCCCGCCAGCAGCGCGAGCGCGCGGCCCGTGGCAACGGTCAGGGCTGCCGAGGACGACAGGCCCGCCCCGACCGGCACGTCGCTCGACACCGCGATCCGCGCGCTGTCCTCCGGTAGCCGCACGCCGAGCGTCCACAGCTCGCGCATGACGCCAGCCACGTAGGCGCCCCAGCCGAGCGGCAGATCCCCTTTCCATTGTATGCGGAGCGGCAGTCCGTCCCGCGCCGACACGACCTCGATCGTGTCCGGCGCGCTCCCGTGCCCCCCACCCCCACCCACACCCCCACGACCGGGACCGGCGACCGCGGTGGTGCGCGCGCCGATGGCGATGGGGAGCACCGGTCCGCCGTTGTAGTCGGTGTGCTCGCCAATCAGGTTCACCCGACCCGGCGCCGAGGCAGCGACTCGCGGAGCGGACCCGAAGACGGATTGGAATAGACCGAAAGCCGGTGCGCGCACTGAGTTTGACAATGATTCGGGCCAATGCTACCCTATGCCGGCCGGTTTCACCATCTCCCAATCATCGAGTCCGGAGACACACGTATGCGGCGGTTCGCGGTGTTGCTGGTCGCCGGAGTCCCTTCTCTCCTCGGAGCGCAAGGGTTCGGCATCTACGAGCACAACACCTGCGCCATGGGCCGCGCCGGCGTCGCGGCCGCCACCCCGTGCGCCGACGGCTCGGCCATCTTCTTCAGCCCAGCCGGGCTCGCGGGCCTCTCCGGCATCCACCTGAGCGGCGGCGTGACGCTGATCCAGGCGAAGGGCGGCTTCACCGACGACCTGCTGCGGCAGCACACCGATCTCGATGATCCCGTGATCCCCGTGCCCGCCGGCTTTCTCACCTACGCCCTGAGCCCGAAGGTTACAGCTGGGATCGGTGTGTACGCCCCCTACGGGTTGGAGACCCGCTGGCCGACCGCCGGGTTTCCGGGCCGGTTCTTCGGCTACGACACCAAGGTCAAGTCGATCTACGTGCAACCGACGGTGGGGATACAGGTGAACGACTGGCTCAAGGTCGGTTTGGGCATCGCCTACATCCACAGCACTGTCGAACTGCACCAGCGGGTGGACCTGTCCACGGTGAACGTGCCCGGTCAGCCGTTCTCGTTCGCGGCGCTCGGGATTCCGACCGGAACCGACATCGCCGACGGTGCCCTGAACGCGAGCGGCAACGGTATGGCCGCGAACTTCGGGGCGATCATCAAGATCAACGAGCGGCTGTCGATCGGTGGGCATTTCATCACGCGGAGAACGATCAACTACTCGGGCAACGTTGCGTTCACCCAAATCCCGACGAATCTGGTTCTGCCGCCGAACAACCCGGTCACCGGGGTAGCCACGCCGGTCGACCTGGTGGTCGGGTCAGGGTTTCTCGCGGGAGGCCCCTTCGCCAACGGCGCGGCCACGACATCCATCACGCTGCCAGACCAGGGCTCGATCGGCTTCGCCTACAAACTGCGCGACAACTGGACGGTGATGGCCGATTACCAGCAGGTAGTCTGGGGGTGGTTCAACACCCTGACGATCGCCTTCGCGAACCCCGCGACGCCGACCATATCGCTGAGCCCGCACAACAAGGACACCCACGGGTTCCGCCTCGGGACGGAATACCAGTACAACCCCGGCGTCACCCTACGGGCCGGTTACCTCGTGCACACGTCGGCGTCGCCATCGGACTTTGTGACGCCGCTGCTTCCCGAAGCTGGGCGCAACGAGTTGACTGCCGGCGCGGGCTTCAAGCTGGGCGGTAACCTGCATGGGGACGTGGCCTACCAGTACATCAAGCAGAACGATCGGCGCGGGCGGGTCTTCACCGACTCGGCCGTCGGCAACACCGGCCTGTATACATTCCATGCCCATTTGTTCGGCTTCGGGCTGGCCTACACCTTCTGAGCGAGAGGCACAGCGCACTATGCTGCGGACGACTAGGCTCTTCGGCACGGCGGCGTTCGGCATCCTGCTCGGGGTGATCGGCTGCAACAACGAGAACCTGTTCACGCCGGCGAATTACCTGACGCGGGACCCGCTCTTCGACCGCTACGTCTCGGTGGGCAACTCGATCACGGCCGGCTTGCAGTCGGGCGGGATCAACGACAGCACCCAACTGCAGTCCTACGCGGTGCTCCTGTCCCGGCAGATGGGCACGCCGTTTTTTGTCCCGCTGATGAACAAGGCCGGCTGCCCGCCGCCGATCATTTCAGTGTTCTCGAACCCCCCTATCCGCGTGGGTCCTCCGCCCCCCAACGGCTGCGCGCTGCGGGAGACCCAGCCAGTCCCGCCACCCTACCTCAACAACGTGGCGGTCCCGGGGGCGTACGCCTACAGCATCCTCGACAACTTCAATACCCCTCTGGCGCACCCTAACGCCCTCACGACGTTTTTCCTGGGTGGCTACACCCAGATGGAGATGCTGAAAAAGGTAGATCCCACCTTCGTCACGGTCTGGATCGGCAACAACGACGTCCTGACCGCGGCGACTGTGGGAGGGGATACGACCCTCATCACCGACACGCTCGCGTTCAAGGCCAGCTACCGCACGATGCTGGACGGCATCGCCACGACGAGCGTGCGTGGGGGCGTGTTGATCGGCGTGGCCAACGTGACGCTCATCCCGTTCTTCTCCAAGGGATCGACCTACTGGGCTATCAAGAACGGTCTCGTTCCAGGCGCGGCGTTTCCCCCGAAATTCGCAGTCAGCAACACGTGCGCCCCCATGGCCGTGATTCCGATTGCCATCGGTGACTCGGTGTTAGTGCCGTTCACCTTGGGGATTCCCCTCATCGCAGCCGCGCAGGCCGGGGTGGCGGACACTCTGTATTGCACCGAAACGCTGACGGTACAACCGGCCGAGCTGAGGAAGCTGGTCGCAACCGTCACTACCTATAACGCTTTCATCTCGGCCCAGGCCACGGCCCGCGGCTTCGCCTATTTCGACCCGAACGCGCTGTTCCCCACGCTGCCCCCAGGCTCCATTCCGGCCTTCCCGACAATCACCGGGGCGGGTGCGGTGAGCGCACCCTTCGGGAGTTATTTCAGCCGGGATGGCGTGCACCCGAGCGCCCTGTCCAATAAACTCGTGGCCAACGCGTTGATCTCGCTCATCAACGCCACGTACAACAAGAGCCTGGGGGCCATTCCCTGACGCGAACCGCGTCGGCACCGCGGGGTACCGCACACGGCATCCGGCTCCCGCCGGATGCCGTTCTGCTAATGCGCGCCCTCGTCCCGCTCCTCCTCTGCTCGTGCGGCCTCGCGGCCCAGGCGGTCGAGCGCGCCGATGTCTCGCGCCCGGGCCAACTGCGCATCACCTTCGACCCGACCATCACCATCTGGGATCGGGAGTACACACCAGCGGGCCGCGTGCCGATCGGCGCCTCCCTCCCCGCTACAGTGTTCGTCCACGCCGAGCAGCGTATCACGCCGCTCACCGCGGAGCTGGGCCTGACCGATCGGGTGTCGCTGCAACTCTTCCTGCCCCTGGTGCGGGCGATGGTCCGAGCGCGACTGCCGCTCGACAGCGGCGGGCCGGGGAGTGCGCTCGATTCGCTACTCGCCGATACGACATACGGCTTCGCGCCTGTCGGCAACACGCTGACCCGGCTTCGCTACTTCGCCGGCGATGTCGCAATCGCCGCGAAGCTGCGCCTGGCGGGCCGCGGAGGGGAAGGAGCGGCAGGAGCCGGTGGAACACCCTACGCGGCCACGCTGGCGCTCGTCCTCCGCCTGCCTACGGGGCACCTGGCGTCCCCCAACGACCTGTTCGCCATCTCCTCCGGTGATCATCAGACCGACCTGGAAGGCCGGCTCACGCAAGAGCTCACCGTCGCCGGGCACCTCTGGCTCAACCTGTCGCTCCGCGCCGCCCGCCAGCTCCCGGGGACGCGGGCGAGACGCGTCGGCCCCGAGAATGTCCTGCTGCTGCCCCGCGCGACCCTGGCGAG
>DASQAH010000169.1:0-5865 GCA_035635835.1 Gemmatimonadales bacterium | reverse complement strand
AGCCACAGATCCGTGGCGTTGGAGATTTGCGCGCTGGCCGTCCGCAGATCGTCGGAGATCTTCTCGCTGAGGGCGCGCTTGTTCTGGAGATAGGAAACCCACGCTGTGCTAACGGAGGGGATCAGCGTGGCGAGCAGCGCGAACGCCAGAATCTTGCTTCTGATGCTCTCCAGCCGCAGGACGTGGAGGCCCGTCGCGACGACGTCCTCCCAGGAGACCCACGCGCGGCGCCGCTGCATTGCTCCCGAAGATAGGGGACGGGGCTCCTCGGGGCGAGCCTGAGAATGCAAAGACTCACGGCGGAGCCTATGATAGGGCGAGGCCGCTGAACGAAACAGCTACCGGAGGAGGTGTCGAGTATGGCGATCAACGCGCGTCGCGTGCTGTGGGGAGGGCTGGTGGGTGGCCTGGTGTTCAACCTGTGGAGCATGCTCATGGAGTTCGTGGTGTCGCCGTCGCTGATCGTCGGCAAAGCGCGGGCCGATGCCGCGTTCTCGGCCGGGTTGTTTCTCAGGCAGGGAGAGGGACGAATGCCGTTCGGGCTCTTCTTTCTCCTGTGGGTCGTGAGTCTCTTCGTCGTCGCCTACGGCGAGGCGTGGGCGTACGCGGCGGCGCGCGCCACCGCGGGGCCCGGCCCGGCCACGGCGGCGAAGATCGGCCTCGTGGTCGGGTTCGCCGCGGGCGTTCCCATGAACCTCGGGCATGGTACGTTCCAGGCCCTTGCGACGGCGTTCTGGGTGGGGTGGGGGCTGGAAATGGGTGTCGGGGCAATCCTGGCCGCGCTCGCCGCGGGCTGGGTCTACCGGGACTAGTGGTGTCGGGCTTCCGCGACCACTTCTCGCCGGTTGCCGCGGGCTACGCTGCCTACCGACCGCGCTACCCGGACGCCCTGTTCCTTTATCTCGCGGGCCTGCCCAAGCGACGGGCACTGGCCTGGGACTGCGGCTGCGGGAATGGGCAGGCGACCCTCGGCCTCGCACCGCACTTCGACCGGGTGATCGGGACCGACGCTAGCGCCGCCCAGCTGGCGGAGGCCTCGCCCCACTCGCGGGTGGAGTACCGGGTGGCGCTCGCGGAACAGTCGGGTCTTGACCCCGGAACGGTCGACCTGGTCACCGCCGCCCAGGCGATGCATTGGTTCGACCGTGAGCGATTCTACGCCGAGGTGCGGCGCGTCCTGGCGCCGGCGGGGAACGGCGTGTTGGCTGTGTGGGCATACGCGAAAGGCTCACTCGATGATCCCGCACTCGAGGCCGAGCTGCAACGCTTCTACCGCGACACCGTCGGTCCCTACTGGCCGCCGGGCCGCGAGATCGCCGAGACCGGGTATCGGACCCTGGACTTTCCGTTCGAGGAGCTGACGCCGCCGACGTTTGCGATGACCGCCGAGTGGACGCTGGAAGAGTTGCTGGGGTACGTCGGCACGTGGTCGGCGACGACGCGCTTCATCGCGGATCGGGGCGAGGATCCGCGGCACGTGTTGCGAGAACACCTCGCGCGGATCTGGGGTGCTCCGGAAACCCGGCACCGCTTGCGTTGGCCGCTCGGGCTACGCGTCGGCCGTGTCAGCGCGCCTCGCCGTACGTGATGCCGCGGCGCTCGGGCCCCACCGCTGCGACGAGCGCGCACAGCACGAACACCGTTCCCGCGGTGAGCGCCATCGCCCAGGCGTAACTCAGGTGGGCGGCGAACACCGCCTCGATCCATGCCACCGTCCCTGCGATCAACACCCCACACTGATAAGCGAATCCCGGCAAGAATCCACGCACGGAATCGGGCGAGAGCTCCGTGATGTGCGCCGGGATGACCCCCCAGGCCCCTTGCACCATGAACTGCATGAGGAACGCGCCGAGGACGAGCCACGGCAGGGCTGGGGCGAATGCCCACAGGGGGATGACGAGGAGCGCCCCGGCGAGCGCTAGGACAATCGTGCGCCGGCGGCCCAGTCGATCGGAGTAGAGGCCACACAGCACGCCCCCTGTGAGGGCGCCGACCATCGAGAGCGCGGTGAGGACCGCACGACGCTGCGGGGTGAAACCCCAGTCGCGCTGCAGGAACGTCGGGTACAGGTCCTGCGTGCCATGGGAGGCGAAGTTCATCATCGTCATCAACGCCACGAGGTAGAGGAACAGCTTCCAATGGGACAGGATGGCGCGGCCCAGCCCGCTCCAGGACTCGTGCCGCGTCTTCTTCCAGACGTCGGATTCCTTGACCCGGAACCGCACATATAGCGCCAGCAGGGCGGGGAGGCCGCCGATGAAGAACATCGGCCGCCAGCCCCAGCGAGGATACACGACGAAATAGCAGAGGGCGGCGAGGAGATAGCCGGCCGCGTATCCCTGCTGCAGCAGCCCCGAGAACACGCCGCGCAGGCGCGGCGGCACCTTCTCCATGACCAGTGACGCGCCGATGCCCCACTCCCCACCCATCCCGATGCCGAACAGCGCGCGCAACACGAGGAAGATGGCATAACTCGGCGCCAGTCCCGAGAGGACTTCGACCAGGGCATAGAAGACGAGGTCGAGCATCAGCGGCAGGCGACGGCCGTAGCGGTCGGCGAGCAACCCGAAGATGAACGCGCCCACCGGGCGGAAGGCGAGGGTGAGGGTCAGGGATAGGGCAATCTCCGCGTCGCTGCGGTGGAACTCCCGCGCGATCGCAGTCAGCGTCATCACCACGACGAAGAAATCGAACGCATCGAGCGTCCAGCCGAGGAAGCCGGCGAGGACGGCGGCGCGGTGGTCTGACGGTGGGGGAGAGGAGGGGGAGGGAGCGCTCATCGGCGCCCCAATAATGTTATCCGGGTGACGCCCCCGCGACCTTGCCTCTGGCCGGGGGGGCGGCGTGCGTTTACGACGGACACGCGAGGCGCGGTCGAACTTGCCGGTCACGCGTCGAGCGGCTCTCTTTGAAGAGAGGTGTTCGGCTGCGTACTCTGTCTCCTGAGGGAAGTCGCCATGCGCATCGCGTCCCGAACCATGTTCGTTGGCACCATCGTCGTCGCTGCGTCGGTCCTGCTCCCCCCCGCCTCCGCCCGGGCTCAGGAGACCGCATCAGATACGCTCCTCACAGTTGAGCATTACCTCGACTGGGAGCAGGTCGCCGACCCGCAGCTCTCACCCGACGCCTTGCAGGTCGTCTACACGCGGCGCTACGTGAACAAGCTCGAGGACAAGTGGGAGTCGGCACTCTGGGTCATGCACGCCGACGGCTCCAAGAACCGCACTCTCGGGAAAGGGGCGAGCGCCCGCTGGTCGCCCGACGGCACGCGGATCCTGTACCTCGCCGACGGCGAGCCCAAGGGGACGCAGCTGTTCGTGCGCTGGATGGACGCCGAAGGCTCGACCACGCAGATCACCCACGTTATCGAGACGCCGTCCAACCCACAGTGGTCGCCCGACGGCAAATCGATCGCGTTCGCGATGTTCGTTCCCGACCAGGAACCCTGGAAGATCAGCATGCCCGCGGCCCCGGCCGGCGCCAAATGGACGGAGGCTCCGCGGATCGTCGATCGGCTGCACTACCGCCAGGACCGCGTCGGGTTCACGGAGGCTGGGTACACGCACCTCTTCCTCGTGACCGCCGACGGCGGCACGCCGCGGCAGCTCACCCGTGGCAAGTGGAACGTGGGTGCCCGATTCGACGGCCTCTCGGGGAACGTCGGGTTCGACTTCACCCCGGACGGCAAGACGATTGTCTTTGACGGCCTGAAGGACGCGGAGTGGGACAGCCGCTACGAGGAGGCGCATCTCTACGCGCTCGACGTCGCCAGCGGAGCAGTGCGGGCGCTGACCACCCGGCCCGGCTTCCACGCCAACCCCCAAGTGTCGCCGGACGGGAAGCTCGTGGCGTTCGTGGGCTACGACTCGACTCCGCATACCCATACGACGAGCGATCTCTGGGTAGTCGGCATCGACGGCGCCGGGCTTCGTGATCTGACGCACGACCTCGACCGCGATCCCAGTGAGCTGCACTGGGCGCCCGACGGCAGCGGCGTCTACTTCGTCGCGGGGGACCGGGGCGCGATCAACGTGCACTTCGCCGCGCTCCGCGGCGGGGCGACGCCCGTAACGACCGGGGCTCAGGTGCTTTCGCTCACGTCGATGGCCCACGACCTCACTGCCGTCGGGCTGCGCAGCGACGCGACTACGCCGCCCGACGTGGTGCGCTACCACTTGCGCCCATCGGGAGCGCCCGCGCGACTTACGGCCGTCAACGACGACGTCCTGGCGGGCAAGCGCCTCGCGAAGGTGGAAGAGGTCTGGTATAGCTCCAGCGGTGGCGCGCGGGTGCAGGCGTGGATCGTGAAGCCGTCGGCGTTCGACCCGTCCAAGAAGTACCCGCTGATTCTCGAGATCCACGGCGGACCGTTCGCGATGTACAACGTCGGTTTCAGCTACATGTTCCAGAACTTCGCGGCCAACGGCTACGTGGTGCTGTTCGTTAACCCGCGGGGCAGCACGGGCTATGGCAGCCCGTTCTCGAACGGCATCGACCACAACTACCCAGGCCCCGACTACGACGATTTGATGGCTGGCGTGGATACTGTACTCGGCCGCGGCTACGTCGACCCGCGGCGGATGTACGTGTCGGGGTGCAGCGGTGGTGGGGTGCTGTCGAGTTGGGTGATCGGGCACACGACCCGCTTCGCCGCCGCCGCCGTGCGCTGTCCCGTGATCGACTGGATCGCCATGGCTGGGGAGACGGACATCCCGCTCTTTACCTACAGCTTCTACGACGCGCCGTTCTGGGAAAAGCCCGAGCAGTGGCTGGCGCACTCGTCGTTGATGTACGTCGGGAGAGTCACGACCCCGACGCTGCTCATGACAGGCGAGCTCGACCGCCGCACCCCGATTCCGCAATCCGAGGAGTACTTCGCCGCGCTCAAGGTGCGGCGGGTCCCCACCGTGCTGCTGCGCTTCAGCGGCGAGTTCCACGGGACCGGCTCCAAGCCGTCGAACTTCATCCGCACGCAGCTCTATATGATGAGCTGGTTCCAGCGCTACAGCGGGACGACGACGCCGGCGGCGACTAGCGGTTCGAATTGACGAACTGTGCCGCCTCGGTGGAGCCTGCGAGCGCCGCCGTCGACGCCTCGCCGCCCATGATGGCGGCGAGGACCTGGTCGAAGTAGCCGGCGCCCACCTCGCGCTGGTGCTTGGTGGCGGTATAGCCCTCCGCCTCTCTCGCGAGCTCCTCCTGCTGCAGCCGCACGTAGGCGGGCATCCCCTCGGCCCGGTACGCGCGGGCCAGCTCGAAGGTGCGCAGCCCGATCACGTGCCATCCGGCGAGAGTGACGAACTGAAACTTGTAGCCCATTGACGCCAGCGCGTTCTGAAAGCCCGCGATCTCGCGCTCGTCCAGGTGCTGCTTCCAGTTGAAGGAGGGTGAGCAGTTGTAGGCGAGCGGCTTGCCCGGATGACGGGCATGAATCGCGGCCGCGAAGCGCTGCGCTTCGGCCAGGTCCGGCTTCGCCGTCTCAAACCACAACAGGTCCGCGTAAGGGGCATAGGCCAGGGCCCGCATGATGACCGGCTCGGCGCCGTCGCGGACGCGGAAGTACCCCTCCGCTGTGCGCTCCCCTGTGCAGAACGCGCGATCGCGTGGATCGATATCGGACGTGAGCAGTGTAGCGCTTAGCGCGTCGGTGCGGGCGACAATGAGGGTGGGGATGTCCAACACGTCGGCTGCTAGGCGCGCCGCGCTCAGCACGCGAATGAAGTGTTGCGTGGGGACCAGGACTTTCCCGCCCAGGTGTCCGCATTTCTTCTCTGCCGCGAGCTGGTCCTCGAAATGCACGCCCGCTGCCCCGGCCTCGATCATCGCCTTCATCAGCTCGAAGGCGTGGAGCACCCCGCCGAATCC
>DASQAH010000168.1:0-5509 GCA_035635835.1 Gemmatimonadales bacterium | reverse complement strand
GAAGGGAACGCGGATGCGGGCGGTCACGCCTCCCGCCGCTCGCGGGGCATTGGCCACTTCGAGGCTCGCCGCCGTTCCGTAGAGCTGCGACAGTCGCAGCTTCGTGTTTGCCAGCCCGACCCCTTGCATGGCATCGGCTCGCTCTCGCCCGTCGAGCCCAGGCCCATCGTCGCTGACGGCCAATTCGAGCGTTTCGCCGTTCCGCCGCGCTTCGATCGTGAGGTGTCCGGTCGCCTCAGCCGAGCCGAGGCCGTGGCGTAGGGCATTCTCGACCAGCGGCTGGAGGATGAGATGCGGCACCTTAGCGTCGACCACGGCGGGCTGAATGTCCCAGTGGACAACCAGGCGATCCTCGAATCTGATCTGCTCGACCTCCAGGTAGGCCCTGATGAACTCCACCTCTTCCCCGAGGGGAACCTCCTGCGTCTGCGCGCCGTCGAGCATCCGCCGCAACAGATCGCCCAACCGCGCGACGACCTGAACTGCCGGAGCGCTGCGCCCGGTCCTGACCAGCGCGCCGACGGTATGGAGCGCATTGAAGAGAAAGTGCGGATGCAATTGCATCTTGAGCGCTGCGAGGCGGGCCGTCGCCAGCTGGCCTTGCAGCTTGGACTGCTGCACTTCACGGGCCCGGGATCGGGCGGCCTCGTCCACCACATACCCCACACCGAGCAGCCCCCAGTACAGCATGCCGTCGGCGAGGAAAGACCACCCGAACAGTCGACTCGCCCGCACCAGCACCGGGCTCGAGCTCGCGTACGCCGGCGCGGCGAGCGGCGCGTAGAGCGCGAACAGAATGTCGAGCACGAAAACGATGCCGGCGCCGATCAGCAAATGCGTCGCGACTCGCAGGGGCCAGCCGGGTCCCCGCAGCGGTAAACGCCTGCCGAGCCGGATCACGACCGGGGTGAGGGCAGCCCAGTACCAGGCTTGCGGCAGCTGTAGCACCAAACCAGTCCAGGGCTGGATGGATCGGCCGTTCAGCAACGCGGAGACGTCCTGTTGCAGCGAAGCCAGCAAGCCGTAGGCCGTCCAAATGCCGAGGACGAGCTTCCACGACACGGTGGGCGTCGGGCTATCGCCAGTCGCCGCGGGTTCCGAACTCGGCGCGCCGGGCAGCACTCGGCGCGGTCGCCGCACGAGCTCTCCCCCGCAATTGGGGCAGGTGTACGTCAGGTGCGCCGCGCAGCTCTCGCAGAAGCTGCATTCATGGCTGCAAATGAAGCTGAGCCCATCGGGGGAAAGCGCCGCTTGACAGCGCTCACACTGCCGTCGCATCTCCAACGTCATCCGTGTGCCGCTCCATTTGGAGTGAGCCGGTTTCCGAAACGTGCCAACGAGACCCGCCGAGCGACAAGTCCCGGGCGAGTCATCGCGTTTTTTCGGCCGTTCGGCGCGCCCGTTCGGCCACTCAACGCAGCGTCACCCGTTGCGGCGCAGCCGACACCATTGTTCGAGTTTTCCGCGACCTCCGGAGGTTAAATCATGCGCCGCCTCGTCATGTTGGTCTTGTGTCTCTTCGCACCCGGTTCGGCGATACGGGCGCAGGGCAAATTTCCACCCGACTCGTTCACGAATCTCAAAGTCCTGCCGAAGAATATCGATCAGCGCACGCTCATCAGCACCATGCGGGGGTTCGCGCTCGCCCTCGGCGTCCGCTGCACCTATTGTCACGTCGGTCCCGAAGGCGCCCCGCTGGACTCACTCAACTTCGCCTCCGACGACAAGCGCACCAAGCGAACCGCACGAGTGATGTTGGACATGGTGAGCCACATCAACGAGGAACATCTTGCGGACGTCCCCGACCGGCCGGTGCCGCACGTGGTGGTGCGCTGCGCCACTTGCCACCGTGGTTTGGCGCGCCCCCGCTTATTGGACGACGAGCTGGCCCTGGTGCTGGCAGACAGCGGGCTCGCAGCGCTCGCGCGGCGCTACCGCGCGTTGCGAGAGCGCTACTACGGGAGCGGAGCTTACGACTTCGGAGAATTCGTCCTGAACGATCTCGCTCGCGTCGAGCAGCGCGCCAGCCGCACGGACAACGCTATTGGGCTCCTTAGCCTCAACGCCGAGTTCAATCCGAGGTCGGCGTTCATTCCAGCGGCGTTGGGGGAGGCGTATCTGCAGAAGGGCGACACTGCGAGGGCGATAGCCAGCTACCGCGCGGCGCTCGCAAAGGATTCGACGCAGGGGTTAGCGCGCACTCGCATCAACGAGCTGACAGGCCGGCGTCCGGCACGTCCCTGACCCGCGCGGGAGGGTGTCGCCGGACATCGATCACTCTGGAGGCGTGCCGCTGCGCTAGCGGTACTCGAGCTCGCGCCGTGTGTATGTCTCGCCCCGGCGCACCACCAAGGCGATGCGACGCACGTTGCGGATGTCGGCGAGCGGATCAGCATCGAGCACAACCAAGTCCGCGACTGACCCCGCGGTGACGGTCCCGACACTATCGAGCCCGGCCGCCTGCGCCGCGTTGCGCGTCGCTGCCACCAGGACGTCCTGGGGAGCGAGCCCCGCAGCCTGCATCGCTTCGAGTTCCATGAACACCGAGGCACCGTGCAGGGTGAGCGGATTCCCTGCGTCAGTGCCGAGTGCCACGGGGATGCCGGCGTCGTGCACGTGCTTTAAGTTCGCGAGCCCTTGTGCGAAGCTCCGCGCCGCGCGGGAGGAGCGCTCTTCCAGTGCCGCGGCGCTCGGGCGCAGGGCCAGCGCCACCGTATCCGTCGCGAGCGCCTTGGCGCGCGTGGCGGGATCGACACACGGAAACGGTTGCCGGTCGCGCTCAAAGTGGCGACCTGCGACTTGGCGGTACCCATCGAGCACCGTGAGCGTGGGCACATAGTAGGCGCCCTGGCTCTTCGCCAGGGTCAAGAACTCCTCGTCGACGGGCGCGCTAAATACCGAATGCACCAGCACGCGGGCACCGGCCCGCAAAGCGTCTTTCGCCTCCCACAACCCGGTGGCATGGACGATGAGCGGCAGCCCGACCTTGCGGGCTTCGTCTCCCGCCGCGTGCACCAGCGCCGAGACGCGTGCCGTGTCAGGCGGTTGGGGCGGCATGATGTACCACACCTTCATGGCCGCCGCACCCCAGGCTTTGTGGGCGCGCACCGCCTCCCGCACGGTCGTTTCGTCGGCCATGTAGATGAACTGGCGCTGGTCCGAGAGGTTGAGCCAGTAGTCGACAGTGGAGAGGAGCGGACCGGCCGCCACTACGCGCGGTGCGGTGGTGCTTCGGGCCGTTCGCCCCGCGAGCTCCAGCGTCCATGGGTACCCGCCGACGTCGAACACGCTGGTGACGCCGCTGCAAAGGTAGGAGCGGAAGAAGCGCTCCGGGTCGGCATGGAGCGCCGCCTCGACCTCGGGATATGGGTGGCGCGCTCGCAAGTCCAGGGCGTCTGGTCGCCCGTCGACCCAGCCGGTCTGCGAGAAGTGCACGTGTGTGTCAATGAGTCCCGGGACAATCCATTTGCCAGCGGCGTTGACCGTATCCGCGTCGGCGGGCACTGGACAACGACTGCTGGGCCCCGCGCAGGCGATGCGGCTGTCCCGCATCACCACGACGGCGTTCGAGACCGGGGGGCCACCCATGCCGTCCACAAGCGTGGCGCCGACCAAGGCCATGGGCGGAGGCGGGGCGCCCGGCGTCGGGAAGGCCGTAGTCACCGCCACCTTCCAACCCTCAGGAGTGCGTACGAAGAGACGCTCGCTGATGCCCCGCACGCTGCCGCTGCTGTCGACCACGCGATAGCGGTAGGTGCCGTATGCGACGCCAGGCGAGATGGGCACGACGCGTAGATGGGTCGCGACGAGGGTATCAGGCCATCCGGTCGCGGCCTGGCGGGCGAACGCGTCGTAGCCTTGCTCCAGCCCGCCGGGCCCGACACGGACCAATGCCGCGCTCTGGAGGTAGTGCGATAGGTATGCGGCGCGGTTGCGGGCGTGAATTGCAGCGATGTTGCTTCGGAAGGCCTCGAGCGGCGTCTCCTGGGCCGCCAGTCGCGCGACTACGAGGAGAGACACGAGGGCAAGACGAGTCATGGCACCTCCGCTAGCGGCGGCTCGTGACGAGCGCCTGGTAGACCAGCGCGGGAAACTTGCCGGCAATGTCGCTGCGGTTCGGCAGCTGGTTGATCATGAAGACGATGACGAGGTGCTCGACCGGATCGACGTAGTACGAGCTGCCGTATGCCCCACCCCAGCTGTACGTTCCCACCGATGCCATGCCGTTGGCACCGTAGCGCTCGGTCGTCTGGAACCCGAACCCGAATCCGCGTGCGCCGGTCGAGTCGATCAGCGTGCCGCTCTGGTTGTGCGTCATCAGGTCCACGCTGTGCGGCGCCAGGATGCGCGCGCCGCCGAGCTCGCCGCCGTTCCGTAACATCTCGAGGAAGCGCGCGTAGTCGGCCGCGGTCGAGATCAACCCCGCGCCACCTGCGAAGCTCTTGCGCGGGCCGTCGACGTAATTCCCCTGGCCGCGTGGGCCATCGGGGGCGCGCCGCACGTGATTGGTCGAGTCGCTCGCATACACGGTCGCGAGCCGGCCGCTCGCCTCTCGGGGAACGAAGAAGTAGGTGTCGTTCATCCTTAATGGACCCGTGATGCGAGTCCGGATCAGCTCGTCGAGCGGCATCCCGGAGACGCGCTCCGCGACGCAGCCGAGAATGTCGGTGTTGTAACCGTACACCCAGCGCTCACCTGGCTGCGCGGTGAATGGCAGCGTCCCGAGTCGCTCCATCGTGGTGCAGATCGGCTCGTCTTTGTCGGCGGTGTACCAGCCCCATCCTGCCGCGGGGCCGAGCCCCATCGCGATATAGCGCGGGGCGATCGGCCCGTCGGTGCCGTAGGAGATGCCGGCGGTGTGCGTAAGGAGGTGGCGGATCGTGATCGGTCGCGCTGCGGGATTCGTGACGAGGCCGGTGTCGCTTTTCGTCGCGACGGTGGTGTGGGCAAAGGTCGGGATGTAGCGGCTCACCGGGTCGTCGAGCGCGAGCTTCCCCTCTTCCACGAGCGACAGGATCGCTACCGTTGTGAGGGCTTTGGTCTGTGACGCGATGCGGAACAGCGCATCGCTGGTCATGCGGCGGCCCGACTCCTTGTCGAGCCAGCCGACAGCACGCTGATAGACGACTCGACCATCCTTCAGCACTAAGGCGACCGCGCCGCCGATCTGACTGGAATCGACGTACTGCTGCAAGAAGGCGTCGATGCGGGCCAGACGAACGGGCGCAAAGCCCGACGGTAGGACACGCTCCCTCGCCGCCGGCTGGGTTTGCGAGGGCAGGTTCGACGGTGCGACGCAGAGCAGCGCGAGCGCTAGCAGCCAGGTGCGATCCATTGCTCCTCCACTCAGGAATTCCCGGGGGTGATCTTAACGCCCTCCGGGCCCCGCGGCGAAGGCAGCGTTGGTCCCTACGGCTGGGGGGACAACTCCATCGGCGAGTTAGGGAACGGGACGACGCTCGGTCACGCGACGCCCGTCCAGGTCATTCAGGAAGACCAAGGCATATAG
>DASQAH010000167.1:0-6853 GCA_035635835.1 Gemmatimonadales bacterium | reverse complement strand
TTCTCCCCCCCTCCCCTCCCCCCGCTCCTCCTCTGCCATCCCCCAAGGCGGCGGCGAGCTGCCGGGTCACCACCGCTATTGTGTGCTCCTGCTCGCGCTCGGCCAGCGTCTCGCCGACGCACAGCACCGGGACGAGATCGGCCTTGAGGGCGGCGTCGACTTTGCGCGCCGTCTGCTCGTCGGTCTCCCCGAACAATTGGCGGCGCTCTGAGTGGCCGACGAGGCTGGCCCGCGCCCCCGCTTGGGCGGCGAGGGGACCGGAGATCTCGCCAGTGAAGGCGCCTTTGGGCTCCCAGTGGATGTTCTGAGCGCCGGCGAGCAAGTCGTCGCGGCCTCCCCCGCGGAGGGCCTGGGCGACGGCTTCGAGCGAGACCGCTGGGGCGAAGAACCACACCTCCCGGCCCTCGATCGGGGCGTAATCTCGGCGGAACGCTTTCAGGTACTCGCGAGCCTGGTCAGGCCCGAGGTGCATCTTCCAGTTGGCGGCGAACAGCAGCCGCCTCACTTGTTCTCCAGGGCGGCGACCCCTGGGAGCGGCTTGCCCTCGAGGAATTCCAACGACGCCCCGCCACCGGTGGAAACATGCGACAGCTTGCCCTCGAGCCCCGCTACCGCCGCCGCAGAGTCCCCGCCGCCAACGACAGTCACCGCGCCCCGCTCCCCTGCCTCGACCAGCGCGGCCGCGACGGCCCGCGTGCCGGCGTCGAACGGCGGCGTCTCGAACACGCCCATCGGGCCATTCCACACGATGGTCCGCGCCCGCAGCAGGCGTGCCCGGTAATCACTCTGGGTGGCCTGGTCGATGTCGAAAACGGCCCAGGTAGCGGGGATCTCGTCGCTCGCCACCTCGCGGCGCTCGGCCGCGCGATCGAGCCCCGGGGCGACGACGGCGCCGCGCGGCAGAATCAATTTGCGGCCGCCCGTGGCGAGCAGGGCCCTGGCCAACTCCGTCTTGTCACGCTCGACGAGCGACGTACCGACCTCGAGCCCCAGGGCCGCAAAGAAGGTACACGCCATCGCGCCGCCAATCAGAATCTCGTCACAGCGCGGGAGCAGCGCCTCGATCACGTCGATTTTCCCCGAGATCTTCGCCCCTCCCAGCAGTGCGACGAAGGGCCGCTTGGGTTTGGTGAGGGCCTCACCTAAGTAGCGTAGCTCCTTCTCCATCAGGAAGCCCGCCACCGCGGGCTTGAGGAGGTGCGCCACGGCCTCGGTGGACGCATGGGCCCGATGGGCGGAGCCGAAAGCGTCGTTGACGTAGAAATCGCCCAGCGCGGCGAACGTCTGCGCGAGGTGCGGGTCGTTCTGTTCCTCTCCCGGCCAGAACCGCGTGTTCTCGACCAGCGCCACCCCTCCCCGAGGCAGTCGTTTCGAGGCGGCGACACCCGCAGCGGGGTCGGGAATGAACTCGACGGGGGCGCCGATCAGGCGCTCGACGTCGCGCCGGATCAACTGCAGCGAATAGGCCGGGTCGGGACCGCCCTTGGGTCGGCCCAGATGGGAGAGCAGCACCACGCGGGCGCCTTTTTCGCGCAGATAATTAATCGTCGGGAGCGCGGCGCGGATGCGACTGTCGTCCGTAACGACGCCGCCCTTCAGCGGCACGTTGAAGTCCACCCGGACGAGCGCCCGCTTGCCGTCCAGGGCTGCGGCCGGCAGGTCGGCGAGGGTGCGTTTGCTCACCGGCTGCGGGCGGCGATGTAGGCCAAGAGGTCGACGCACCGTGCGGAGTAGCCCATCTCGTTATCGTACCACGACGAGACGTGCACGAAGGTGCCGTCGATCACGTTGGTGGACATCGCGTCCACGACACTCGAATACAGACTGCCGATGTAGTCCACGGAGACGAGGGGCTCGTCGCTGACATCGAGAATGCCCTTCAGGTCGCCCTGCGCCGCCTGCTTGAAGGCGGCGTTGACCTCCGCGGCCGTCGTCGCCTTCCGCACCTCGGCGGTGAGCTCGACGATGGAAACATCCGAGGTCGGGACGCGCAGGGAGATGCCGTCGATCTTCCCCTTCACCTCTGGGATCACGAGGCCCGTGGCTTTCGCGGCCCCGGTGGTGGTCGGGATGATGCTCAGCGCTGCAGCCCGGGCCCGGCGTAGGTCCTTGTGGGGCAGGTCGAGGATCTGCTGGTCGTTGGTGTAGCTGTGCACCGTGGTCATGAAGCCGTGCACGAACCCCCAGGTGTCCATCACGACTTTGACGACCGGCACGAGGCAGTTCGTGGTGCACGACGCGTTCGAGATCACGTGGTGCTTGGCCGGGTCGTACTTCTGGTGATTCACGCCCATGACGATCGTGATGTCCTCGCCCTTGGCGGGGGCGGAGATCACGACCTTCTTGGCGCCCGCCGTCAAGTGCTTGGCTGCCGCCTCGCGCTCGGTAAACCGGCCCGTGCTCTCCAGCACCAGCTCCACTCCGAGGTCCTTCCACGGCAGCTTCTCGGGTTCTTTGATCGCCGAGACAGCGATCGGTCGGCCGTTCACGACGAGCGCCTCGCCCTTGGCTTCGACGGAGCCGGGGAAGCGACGGTGCACCGAGTCGTACTTGAGCAAGTGCGCCAGGGTCTTGGTATCGGTGATATCGTTGACGGCCACGAACTCGAGCGCGGTTTGTTTGTTCAGGACAGCAGCGCGCAGCACGTTGCGCCCGATGCGGCCGAACCCGTTGATCCCCACACGCACTGCCATCGCTATAGCTCCTCGGTGAAATCCGGAATAAGGGCGCGGCCGACAAGTGCGCTGCTGATCGCTCCGCTGCCGGCCCCGCCTCTGGCCCCCGCCACATTCGCCAGGCTGGCGGCCGGTGTCAACGCCGTTTGCGAGGCGATGTCCCGGCGCCCGCGGAGGGCGCTAGACACGGAGCGCGCGCGCCACGGCCGCGCGCATCACGTCCAGCGGGGGCTCTTCGCCCGGGAAGAACCGGGTGAAGGCGGCCGCCCCCTGGTGCAGCAGGACCTCGCGCCCGTCGCAGGCGGCGATACCCGCGGCGCGCAGCGTGCGGACCCAGGGCGTCTCGCCCGCAGCGTACGTCAGGTCGAGCGCGGCCCGTGCGCCATTCAACTGCGTCGGAGAGATCGGCAACGGATCGCCTTCCTTGAGCCCGAGAGGAGTGGTGTTGATCACCAGGTCGCAAGGCTCAGTGGCAGCCGCGACGCGCGCGGCGATGTCGTGGGCGCTTGCCCAATCAACGAAGGCCCGGGCACGGCCAGGATCGCGCGAGCGTACCAGCAGCCTTGCCTGGGCGCCGCCGGCGGCGATCGCGACGGCACGCGCGGATCCGCCCGTGCCAAGGACCAGCCAGCGTCCGGCCCCATCCGCCCCTAACGCGTGCACGGCTGCGCGCACGCCGGAGACGTCGGTGTTGTCACCCACCATTGCACCGTGCTCTGTCCAGAACGTATTACACGCCCCCACGCGCGCGCACAGCTCTGTTTTTCGCGTGACGTAGCGCTCGGTCGCCTGCTTGTGCGGGACGGTCACGTTGCCGGCCGCCCCCACGGCCGCGAGCGCCTGGAGTACGACCGGCAAGGTGTCAGCCGTGGTGCGCATCGCGAGGTAGGCGGCATCCAGGCCGAGGGCGCGGATGGCGGCGTTGTGCATGCTGGGCGAAAGGGAATGGCCGACGGGGTCGCCGAGGATGACGAGGAGTCGGGTGTTAGCGCCGATCTCCATGCTGCCTTTCCTTCACGAGGCGCTCGACTACGGCGGCGACCAGGGCCTCAAGCTCGGCGCAGGTGTCGCGGTAGACGTCGAGGTCGCCGCCGAAGGGGTCGCTCACCTCGGCCTCGTCGCCCTCGCGGCCCCCGTACTCCCCCAGCACGAACACCCGCCCCTCCCCGCCGAGCTCATCCACGCGGGCGCGGTGGTGACGGGCCATGGTGAGGATGAGATCGGCTTCCTCCACCAGCTCACGGGTGAGCAGCCGCGCGCGGTGACCCGAGAGGTCAAGGCCGCGCTCCAGGCCCACAAGATAAGCCCCCTCGGAGGCGGGCGCGCCGTCCCATGCTCCGGTGCCGGCCGAGGTGACGCTCACGCCGTCCACGCTGCGCTGCTCGAGCGTGCGGCGCAGCAGGGCTTCGGCCAGCGGGCTGCGGCAGATGTTGCCGGTGCAGACGAGCAGAATCCTTTGAATCATGCGACTCAGGGCGCGAGAATGCCCACCGCGCGGCGCAGCTCACCAACCGGCAGCGCGCCGGCCCGCACGACACGCGGGGTGGGACTCGTGCAGTCAACCACTGTGGACGAGGGCCGGTTCCCCAACACGCCTCCGTCCAGCACCAGTAGCCGGCCGGCGCGGATCGCGGCGGCGAAATCGCGCGCAATGGCGTCGGCCCCCGGCGCCGGCGGCACGCCAGGCAGGTTGGCCGAGGTCGAGGTCAGCGGCTCGCCCAACGCGGCGACGAGCCGCGCGGTGTGCGGGTGCGACGTCCACCGCACGGCAATGCCCCCTTCCGGCCCGCGCAGCGAATCCGGCAGCCGCCCGCCGCCGCCGGGCAGCACCAGCGTCAACGGCCCCGGCCAGAACGCGCGCGCCAGCGCGCTCGCGGACTCGTTGAACGCCAGCCCCTGCGCCTCGGCCATCTCGCGGCTTGCGACGAGCAGCAGAAACGGCTTGCCGGGCCGGCGGCCCTTGAGCTCCGCCAGCGCGCGCACTTCGCCCGTGCGCGCCCGGGAGCCGAGGCCATACACGGTCTCCGTGGGATAGGCGAGCAATCCGCCCCCACGCAGGTGCGCAACCACGCGCCCGAAGGCGGCTTCGGCCTCCGCCGCAGTACGAAACGGAATCGGTGTCACTGCAGCTCGCGCGCCAATGCCTCGGCGACCCGGAAATCGTCGGGGGTCGTGATCTTGAGGTTGTGCGGCAGGTCCGCCACGACTTCTACCGGGTAGCCGGCGCGCTCGCACAGCTCGGCGTCGTCCGTTGCCGTGTCGCCGTTCCTTTGCTTGCGATACACCTCGTCCAGCCACGCGCGCGGGAAGCCCTGTGGGGTCTGGGCGCGCCACAGGCGCTCGCGAGTGACCGTGCGGGCGATGCGGGCGCCCTCAGTCACCTCTTTGACCGTGTCGCTCATCGGTAGCGCTGCCACAGCGCCGACACCCCGCCGCGCGCGCGCGATCACCGCGTCGACCGTCGAGCGGCTCACGAACGGTCGCGCGCCGTCGTGCACCAGGACCACGGGGAGTCCAGGCCGCAGGGCGCGCAGGGCAGCGCGCACGGACTCCGGACGCGTGCTGCCGCCGGCCACCAGCGTGAGCCGCTCGCCGACCAGCTTCCCCAGCCACTCGGGGGGCCGCTCGGCGAGGCCCTGCGGCAGGGCCACGACCACGTGCTCCACATCAGGATGAGAGGTGAAGGGCCGCAGCGCCCGCAGCAGCATCGGAACACCGAGGATCGAGCGGAACTGCTTGGGCTCACCGGGTCCGGCCCGGAGGCCTGCTCCGGCCGCGACGATCACGACTCCGACGTCAGGCTGCGAGGCGACGGGCGAGCTCACCGATTCCCTCCAGCCCTACGACCTCCAGCCCTGCTGCCGACACGCGGGAGCGGGCCGAGCAGAACACCCGGCGGAATCCCTGCCGCGCCGCCTCGACCAGCCGACGCTCGACAGCGGCCACGGGCCGGATCTCACCGCCCAGGCCCACTTCGCCGAGAAACAGGGCGTCCGGCGGAGTCGGGCGGTCGTGGATGCTGGAGACCAGGGCCGCCGTGACGGCCAGGTCGGTCGAGGGCTCCAGCAATCGCACGCCGCCCGTGACGTTCACGAATACGTCCAACGCACCCACCGGCAACCCGCCGCGACGCTCCAGCACCGCCAACAGCACGGCGAGCCGCCGGTGGTCGAGGCCGGTCGCCACGCGCTGCGGGGTCCCGAACCCCGCCTTGGAGGCGAGCGCCTGGATCTCGACTAGCATCGGGCGCGTGCCCTCCATCAGGGCTGTCACGGCCGAGCCGGGGACGCCGGTGTGACGACCGGCCAGGAACACGGCGGCCGGGTCCGGCACTGGTGCGAGGCCGGCTCCGGTCATCTCGAAGACGCCGATCTCATCGACCGAGCCAAAACGATTCTTTACCGCCCGCAGCATCCGATGGTCCAGCGTCGCTTCGCCCTCGAAGTAGAGCACCGTGTCCACAATGTGCTCGAGCGTGCGCGGGCCCGCGATGCCCCCACCCTTGGTGACGTGGCCGACGAGCAGTACCGCGGGCCCCGCTTCCTTGGCGAACCGCATCAGCCGGGCGGCGCACTCGCGTACCTGGCCGACGTTGCCCGGGGCGCCCTCCAGCTCCTCGGTATATGTGGTCTGAATCGAGTCCACGACCACCACGCGCGCGGCGAGCGCCGCGGCGTGGTGCAGGATCGCTTCGAGCCGGGTCTCGCCGAGCACGTGCACGGCGCCGGTGTCGTCGCCGAGGCGATCGGCGCGCAACCGAATCTGCTCGGGGGACTCCTCGCCGGAGACGTACAGCGTCGCCACGCCCGCCTGCTCGAGACGCGCCGCGCACTGCAACAGCAGGGTCGACTTGCCGATCCCCGGCTCTCCCCCGACCAGCACGACGGAGCCGGGCACGATGCCCCCGCCAAGGACGAAGTCGAACTCGGGCAAGCCGGTCCGCCAGCGGTCGAGTCCACCGACGCCGACGTCGGCCAGTCGCACGGGCGGATGCTCGGAGGATGCCGTCCGCCGGTCCGAGCGTCCGGCGCTTCGACCTCGCGCGTGCGCGAGCGGCTCCTCGCTCAGCGTGTTCCACGCACCGCATGCATCGCAGCGGCCGGCCCATTTGGGCTGCTCCGCGCCGCATTCGGCGCAGCGGAACACCGACTTGGCTCTAGCCATGCGCCACTCCCCCC
>DASQAH010000166.1:0-3358 GCA_035635835.1 Gemmatimonadales bacterium | reverse complement strand
GTCCGTGGCGCTCGTCGTCCAGGCAGCCTGGACGTGCGCGCTCTGCCTGTCGGGCACGTATTCTCAGCTGCTCAACTTCGTCATCTTCGCTGCGCTGCTGTTCTACCTGCTCACTGCCCTCGGGCTGTTCGCCCTGCGCGTTCGGCGTCCCACTGCGGAGCGCCTGGTGAAATCCGTGGGCTACCCCTGGGTTCCCGGCTTGTACGTGGCGGCGACGGGCCTCATCGCGATCGACTTGCTCGTGAACCACGTCACCCGGACCTACAGTGTGCTGGGCCTCGTCCTGGTCCTGCTGGGCGTACCGGTCTACTTTTTCTGGCGCCGGGTGGTCGCTCCCACCTAACGCAGTTAGTCATTGTGGCACATCGAGTTGGAGAATATTGCGAGACCTGATCTTCGGTGTATATTCGGGTTCATGGAACCCGTGTCCGAATTGCCAGCCACCGAACCGTCACCGGGTCCGACCGCGCCCGTTCTCCTCTGCCCTGACTGCCGCACGCCCGTGGCGCCGCAGTCCGGCTGTCTCGTGTGCCAACAGTGCGGCTGGTCGAGGTGCGGGTGACGGACCGCCAAGGCCTGCTACCGCTCCCGCCGTCCGAGCGTCCGAGCGTCCGACTGTCCGACGCGGTGCTCGACGAGCGGATGCGTGGCACGCGATTCGTGTCGCTCCCGCCGCGCTCCGTGCTCAACCCTCCCGCACAGACCGGGATGGATTTCTGGTCGCTCAACCCATACGTCGGCTGCGAGTTCGGGTGCACCTACTGCTACGCGCGCTACGCGCACCGCTACGTGGTCGAGCGGGCACACGACGCCGGCAAGCTCGACGACGCCGAGCTCAGCGACTTCCGCGGCGAGCACGGCTGGGAGGCGTTTGAGAAGCGCATCTTCGTGAAAGAAGGGATTCTCGCAGCCCTGGACCGAGACCTGCGCAAGTTCTTCCGGTCCAACAGTCCGACTGTCCGACCATCCGACAGTGTGGTCATCGGAACGGCGACCGACCCCTACCAGCCCGCCGAGCGCGATTTCAAGCTCACCCGCGCGGTGCTCGAGCGGCTAGCCCGATACGAGGGCCTGTCGGTCGGCGTGATCACCAAGAGTCCCCTGGTGGCACGGGACGCGGATGTGTTCCGGCGACTCGCCGAGCGCAACGACCTCGAGATCCTCATTTCGTTGATCACCGTGGACGTGGACTTGATCAGGGCGTTCGAGGTCCGCTCCCCGACCCCGGCCGTGCGGCTGCGGGCGGTCGCGAAGCTCGCCGCGGCGGGGCTCAACGTCGGGCTGATCGTCGCCCCTGTCCTCCCGGGCGTCACCGACGACCGTCGGCACTTGGAAGCGCTCTTCCGGGCGGCCCGGGAGGCGGGGGCCCGTTTCGTCTACGCGAGCCCCTTGCGGCTGTATCCAGCGGTGCGAGATCGCTTTTTGCCGGTGCTCGAAGAGCGGTTTCCCGCGCTCGCGGAGCGCTACCGGACCGCGTTCGCGAGCCAGGGCGCTGCACCGCGAGCCTACGCTCGCGCCCTGCAGCGCCGGGTGCGGCGGCTGCAGCTCGAGCACGGATTCCCGGTCAACCGCGGGATGGTGGATCGCTACGAGAAGCGGTTGCCGCCGGTGCAGAGTGACCTCTTCGCCACTGCTCCATCACGGCGCGAATCGTCCCCGGCGCATTCCCCTCCGCCCGATTATTCACCACGATCAACGCCTCGATCCGACGCCGTACCGCCTCCGCCATGAGGCGCAGCAGATCGCCTCGTAGCGCCGGTTGCGGCTCGCGGATGCGGTCGTAAGGCTCGAACAGCCGCACCGCCTCGGCGTACGGGCGGCCCGGTTTGAGCAGCGCGCGGGCGACGGTGAAGCCCGCCGGGAAGGTCCACGGCAGGTCCAGCTGCATTCCGATCGACGGCATCTCGGCCCACGAGTTGAACACGTGAGTGACAGCGTTACGCCGTAACGCCTCACCGTGCAGCTCGTGCAACAGCTCCGGGTTGCGTAGCTCCACCCCGTAGCCGAAGTCCTGCGGCAGCTGCCCCAAAAAGTCGTCGAGCTGCTCGGCCCAACGCTCCGGGTCCGGCAGGTCGCGGCCGTGCATCGCCTGAAACTCGAATACGAAACACCTGGCGTGGTCGCGGAACGCGCGCGCGTACGGCAGCAGCACCGCGTCCTTGAATAGATCGGCGTTCAGAAAGTCGGGGTTGAGCTTCCCGGCGAGCTCCCCCCAGCGGCGGTCCTGGTTGAACCGCCGCGCCGTGATGCGGTCCCACACTTTGCTGACGCATGGAAAGGCGGGCGGCAGCGCCTGGGCGTAGGCCCGCAACGTGTCTTCGGTGGGCGGCTCGTAGAACGCGCTATCGATCCCCACCGTCCCGAAGAGCGGGTAGCGCGAGTACTCCTCGAGCCGCTGCGCCGGTTGCGGCCCCCGGTAGTCCCGGTGATAGACGTCGCCCGCCCACCCGTCGTAGGTCCACGTCGAGGTGCCGAAGCGGATGGTGGGCGGGAGGCCCCGCGCGAGCTCCACCAGCTCCGGCTGCGGTGCCGGTAGCGCGTCCCGGTCATCGAAGAGCGAGGGCTGCCCGCGCCGACTCATTGGTCGAGCAGTCGGTTCAACTCGGCGTGCGGGATCGCGCCCGCCAGCACACCATACGTGCCCGCGGTGCGCAGCTCCTCGGCGAGGCGCCGCAGCACCGTGAGCCCCGCGCGCATCGGACCCGACCCCAAGCTGACGCGCGCGACGCCGAGCCGCTCCAGTTCCCGGATGGGCGGCGAGGCCGCCACCGCCAGCACGTTCAGAGGGCCGTGCACTTCCTTGACCAGCATCGCGATCGCCGCGGGGTCGCTGACTCCGGGCGCGAACAGGCAATCTGCTCCCGCGCTCCGGTAGGCGTTGAGTCGCCGCACGGCGTGCGCCAACCGGCCCGCCAGCTCGCCCACTTGCTCGAGGAAGACGTCGGTGCGCGCGTTCAAGACGAAGGGGACGCCGGTCGCGTTCGCAGCTTCCCGGGCGGCACGCACACGCTCGACCTGGAGAGCCTCGGGGACCAGCGGCTCGCCGCCCCCCCCCTCGCCCGGTGAGTCCTCGAAATTCATCCCCACCGCCCCCGCCGCGATCACCGCGCGCACCGTGGCGGCCGCATCCGCGGGGCGCCCGCCGTAGCCGGCTTCCATGTCGGCGGTGACCGGCACGCCGACGTGCGCCGCGATGCGGGCGACCGCCGCCGCCATCTCGTCGCGCGAGATCCGCTCCCCGTCGGGGTACCCCAGCGCAAAGGCGACCCCCGCGCTGCTCGTCGCGATGGCGGGGAACCCCGCCTGCTCCACGATCCTCGCGCTCGCCACGTCCCAGACGTTGGGAAGGACGAGGATC
>DASQAH010000165.1:0-3075 GCA_035635835.1 Gemmatimonadales bacterium | reverse complement strand
CGCGAGGGCGTCTCGGCGCTCCTCTCGCTGGCGCGCCACGTCTTCCGGATGAAAAACGCGCGCGCGGAAATCGGCCGAGGTCACCTCCGCGATCGTGAGGCCCGTGTACTGGAGCAGGGACCGGTTGCCGTAGAGGGGTTGCCCATCCGGACTCAGGACGGCAATCGTCTGCGGAATGGCGTCGACAATCTCCTGCGTCTCCTGCTCGGACGACCTAAGTCCTTCCATTCATCGAATGCTACGCCTCGCCTACCTGATCGCAATGTCCGGGTTGGGCGCTCCGCGTGTATGACGAGGGTCAGTTCGCGCAGACACCCGTTAGCGTGTGGCTCGCCCTTTGGACAATTGGGCGGGAGCCCGTGATCAGCCGGATCCAAGCACGATCGCCGTGAGGTCCCTGACCATGGTCAGAAGTTCCGCTCTGCCCCCAGCATCTCACGGCAGGGTCGCGCTCGTCGGTGGTAGCTCCGCGGCGACCTTCCTCAGCTGGGCCGTCGACCCGGCCCAGGCGCCAAGGGCCTGAACGTAGTGCGCGACCTGCCACACTTGGTCAGGCGTCAGCGCATCGCCGGACTCGGGCATGGGTGTGCCATTGATCCCGCCGGTGATCCGCAGATAGATATCGCGTGCGGTGCGTGCCCACTTGCCGCGCCCCAGCGTAAGGTTGGCCGGCACGATGGCCATCCCCCAATCGTCCACCAGTTTACCGGCTGAAGCTCCGTTGCCAGTGCCGTCGCCGTGGCACTTGGAGCAGTTCGCCTCGAACAGCTCGCGGCCTCGCGTCACCGACTCCCGCGTGGGCACCGGCTCGTCGGGGATGGCAATCGGGGTTCCTGGCCCGTCGGTTCGCCAGCGTGGTGAGAGCGTTTGCAGGAATGCGATCACATCCCGGCGCTCGCGCGTGCTCAACGCGGCGAAGGGCGGCATGCGGGTGCCGTACAGGCCGTTCCGGATCACCCGGTCGAGGTCGGCCGTCGTGGGCAGGAAGCCATACGGCGTCGAGCTGAACTTGAAGATGCCTTGCCGAAAGTCGCGCGGCCTCGGTTGCGACCAGCGCGCCACTTCCCCGGCGCCGTCGGCGCGCGTACCGTGGCACTGGGTGCAATAGCGTTCGTACACCTGGCGCCCGCGCGCCGCGTCCCCCGCTTGTGCCGGCAACGGCTCAGCGCCGGCGGTGATGGCGCCGACCATGAGGGCAGCAACCGCTGCGGCACGTCGTGTGGTTGACATGCGCCCCCCCTTCAGAAGTCGAGATGAGTCCCGAGCCACACGGTATGGTTCGTCACGTTCGCGCCCCCGGGCGCGACGCGCTTGATCGTCCACCGCCAATACGTGAGCTCGAGCAACCAGGCGAACCGGCTGTTCAGCTCGATGGCGTGCCGGACGCCCACGAGCTGGAAATCTTGGTCGCCGAAGTCGTCGGGGGTCCCGGCCACGGCCTGACGCCGGTTGCGGATCATCTGCAGCCGACTGTAGAACACGAGCGGCAGCTTCGGCACGTACTCGAGCTGCAGCATTCCCGCGCCAAACCTCGAGTCCCGAGTGGCCGTCGGCACGAGCGCGCGGTCATCCCGCCCCGTCATGGCCATGACCGTGGCCCGGAGCGGGAGCACGTCCGATCCCAGCCACAGCTCCACGTCGCCGCCCAGCCGCTGCTGTCCCTTCAGGTCCGAGGTGTCGGGGCCGACCGGCCAGGTAGCGTAGGCGCCGAAGACGCCGGCCCGCACGGCGCGGAGGAATCCGTTCGCGAACTCGTGGCGGTGCGTCACCCGGCCGAAGATCCCGGGCGAGCAGAGGACGCAATGCGCGCGCGGCGCTCCGCCCGTGTTGAACAGATTCACCGAGTAGCGGTTCCGGCTGCCGAGATCGTGCCCCATGATCTCGACGCCGGGCTGGGGGAACAGCACGCTGAAGCGTGAGACCGAGCCCGGCACCGCGTAGGCGTACAGCACGGCGAATCGGGACGCGCCCATGTTGTATTCGCGCCCCGGGTAAATCGGCAGATCGAGCTCGGCCGCTCCCACCTTGATGTTCACCCAGTCGCTGCCGAACGCCTGGTTGTAGCGGATCCAACCGTGATCGACGATGGTGTTCCCGTCTTCATAAATGATCGGGGTGAACCGGAACGACACCTTGTCGCCGATCGAGCCCAACCCCCCGAGGACGACTGCGCCATCGGAGACGCCGCCTCGTTCCTGTACTGTCCGCCCGCCGACGCGCTGGACATCCACCTCGTAGTCCTTCCACAGCCAGGCGAACAGCGGCCAATAGGCCGGCTCGTTGGCCCGCAGGTCGTCGGTGCCGTTCTTCATCCGGTACCCGTTGTCTTTGAAGGCCTGCCCGAACTGGTTGAGCACCGGGACCGCGAGGTGACAGGCCGAGCATTTCATGCCGTACTTCCGGGCGAAGGCGGGTATCCCTGCGTCGGCGGCATATGCGCGAACTGCCGCGTACACCTCGTTCCGGGGGGCTGCGGCCCGGGGTTGCCCGGGGCGCCCCAGAGCCGGATCGGCAGCCGTGTTCGCCGAGGTCACCCCGACGACGCTGCCGATCAAGAGCGATGCACGCGCGATTTCGTGCCCGATACTCATGGCTCCTCCTCCAGTCGTGCGCTTGCGTGAAGCAGCGCAGAGGTCAGAGACTGAACGCGATCCCGAGGCCCACCGACGACAGGTTCTCCCGGTAGAACTGCCCGTAGGGCGTCGGCCCAGTGTACGCGGTGAGCACGATGCTCCAGTGCGGCCTGTGGGCGTCTATTTCCGCCGGATTGCTGAAGGCGAGGCCGATCTTCAGGCTCCAACCCACCTGCCACCTACGGTCTTCGAACGACTTGCCGTCCAGCGCAGCGACGAGTTGCCCGTCCCCGAAGTGGCCGAGGCGCACCAGCGGCTCGGGACTGCGGTACTCCAAGCCGGCATGCCCGACCGTGGGCTTCATGCTACCGGGTGTGTGCTGGAACCGGTACTCGCCGCCGCCGTAGAGGCGCCAATTCCACAACTCGTCGGCCACCAATATCTCCAACGCTTCGAAGCTCACCAGCTGGCGTCGCACGGCGCCGCCGTCCAGGAACTCCTC
>DASQAH010000164.1:0-5053 GCA_035635835.1 Gemmatimonadales bacterium | reverse complement strand
CGGGTCATCGCTCTGCGCCGCGTTGAAGGTCCAATGCCCAGAGATGTTGGGTTGCTGAGCCTGCGCCGCCACTCCCCCAGCCCCGAGAACAGTCATGCCTGCAAGTGCGACCGCCGTCTTCAGTCTCATAGAAAAACTCCCGCACAACTCAGGTGGATGCCATATGACGGCGATACCCGACAGGCGCTAGGAATACCCCCCAAGGGAATACGACGACCCCCCTCCCCTTGCTGGGGCCTTACCCCCCCCGGTTACATTGACAGTTCGACGCGTGGCGACGCGCGTCCCAGGCTGGGAGCGGCCCGTCACCTGCGACGGACCGAGGCGTTTCCCAATCGGCCCCCCAGCCCCGGCACCACGACCAATGGGAGCAGTGCCGCCAATGATCCGCTCCACCGCTGCAACCAGGGCCCTCGAGGCCGAGATCCGCGCGCTTAAGTCCGAACGTGGCGCGGCGATCCTCGCCCACAATTACCAGCGGCCTGAGGTTCAGGACCTGGCCGACGTTGTAGCCGACTCGCTGCAGATGGCGCGCCGCGCCACGCAACTGGACGCGCCCGTGCTGGTGATTTGCGGGGTGCACTTCATGGCCGAGACCGCGGCGATCGCCAACCCAGACAAGCGCGTCCTCATTCCCGACCCCAACGCGGGGTGCTCCCTCGCTGCTACCGTGCAGGCGGCCGATGTGCGAGCCTGGCGCGCCGCCCACCCGGATGGGCTCGTCGTGGCCTACGTCAACACGGCCGCGGCGGTGAAAGCCGAGTCCGACTACTGCTGCACGTCGGGGAACGCCGTCGCGGTGATCAACGCCCTGCCGCCGGACGTGCCAGTGCTGTTTCTGCCGGATTTCTTTCTGGGCAACTACCTGCGCCGGATCACGGGGAGGCCGCTCGAGGTGTGGCTCGGGGAGTGTCACGTGCATGCGGGTCTGACGCGGGAGACGCTGGAGCAACGCCGCACGCAGTACCCTGATGCCGAGTTCCTGGTGCATCCCGAGTGCGGCTGCGTGACCAGCGCGATGTACTACGCCGAGGCCGAGGGCGACATCGCGGCGGGGCGGATGCAGATCGTCTCGACCGAACAGATGATGCGGCGGGCGCGGTCCTCGAGCGCCCGGCGGTTCGTCGTGGCCACGGAGACGGGGGTGCTGCACCGGCTGCGGCGCGAGAACCCGGGCAAGGAATTCGTCGCCGCGGCAGAATCAGCGGAGTGCCGCTACATGAAGATGATCACGCTGGAGAACCTGCGGGACGCGCTGCGCAACAATCAGTACCACGTCACGGTCCCGCCCGCCGTCGCCGCCCGGGCGCGCCGCGCCATCGAGCGGATGTTGGCCATTGGCTGAAGTGCTCGGCCGCGACGCCGCTCTCCGGGCCTTGGCCGAGGATCGCGCCTGCGACGACGTCACCACACGCCTGCTCGGCGCGGCTACCGAATCCCCGGCGACGGCCCGATTCGTGGCGGAGGGGCGGTTCGTCGTCGCCGGGGTGCCGGTCGTCAACACGGTGTTCGCCGAGCTGGATCCAAGGGCGCGGGTCGTGCCCGGCCTCGCAGAGGGAGCCTGCTGCGATCCAGGCGCGACGATCGTGACGGTGCATGCCCGGGCCGGAACGCTCCTCGCAGGAGAGCGAGTCAGCCTGAATTTTCTTCAACACCTGAGCGGCGTCGCCACGCTGACGCGCCAAGCGGTAGAGGCCATCGCGGGCACACCCGCGCGGATCACCCACACGCGGAAGACCACACCTGGGCTCCGAGCCCTCGAGCAATACGCGGTCGGGGTCGGCGGGGGCGTCGACAACCGCGCCTCGCTCGCGGAGGCGGTCCTTTGGAAAGACAACCACTGGGCGTTGCTCGCCGGACGGCCACTGCGGGCGGCGCTCGAGGGGGTGCAGCCGGGTATGCCGGTGGTCGTGGAGATCGAAAGCGAGGCCCAGTTGGAGGCAGCGCTCGCGGCCGGCGTGCGGCACCTGCTCGTAGACAACCAGTCGCCTGAGCGGCTGGCCGTGTGGGCGCGACGGGCCGGGCCCGCGGTCACGATCCAGGCCTCCGGCGGCATCACGCCGCAAACCGCCCGGGCCTACGCGGAGGCCGGAGCGAGGCTCATCGCCATCGGGGCGCTAACGCACTCGGCGCCCGCGGTGCAGATTCGCTGCGACATCGCCGACATCTGACATGGCCATTCTCGATACCAATCACGACCGCGCGGCCCTGATCATCCTGGTGCTTGGCGCCGCCCTGGTGATCGCGCTGTCGCCGTTCGCCACGGGACTGATCGGCATCCCGGTGCTCTACGTCGTCTTTACTCCGCTGCACAACTGGCTCGCCCGCCACATGCGCGCGGGGCTCGCCGCGGCGCTGGTCGTCGTCAGCGCGCTATTCCTCATCGTGGTGCCCGGGGTATCGTTCGCAGGGCTGATCGTCGGCCAGGCGCAGCAGATCGCCGGAGGCGTGATGCAG
Source organism: Gemmatimonadales bacterium (assembly GCA_035635835.1). Classification (GTDB taxonomy): domain Bacteria; phylum Gemmatimonadota; class Gemmatimonadetes; order Gemmatimonadales; family GWC2-71-9; genus 13-1-40CM-70-15. The sequence continues at coordinate 2,596 of DASQAH010000164.1, read as the reverse complement.
AGCCCGTTCCTCACCCGGCTCTCCCAGGTCAGGATCGGGGAGTACCAGGTCGGTCCCCAGCTCGCGGGCCTCGGGCGCAACGTTGCCGCGTGGCTTGGCTCGAGCGCGTTCAGTCTCGTGGGAACCGCCACCCGCTTCGCCATAAACCTCGTCATCTCCCTGTTCGGGCTCTACTACCTGCTGCTGCGGCCGGCGGCGACGTGGGCTGCCGTCGGCCCGTACATCCCGTTCTCCCCCGCCAACGCCGACAAGCTGCGCATCCGGTTCCGCAACGTCACCACGTCCACCATCATCGGCACCGGCCTCACAGCGGTGATTCAGGGCGGGATGGTGGCGGCCGGTTTCGCCGTCGCCGGGCTGCCGAACGCTCCGTTCTGGTTCGTCGTAGCGACGGTGCTCGCGGTGCTGCCGGTCGTGGGCAGCGGACTGGTGTGGGCGCCGGGGGCCCTCTACCTCGTATTCGACCAGCGCTATACAGCGGCCCTGGTGCTGGCGCTGTGGGGACTCGTCGTGGTAGGAAACGTGGCGTACGTGATCCAGCCGATGGTGTTCCGGCGCTGGGCCCAGATTCACCCGCTGGTCACGCTCGTCGGGGCGCTGGCGGGCATACCGTACTTCGGCATCCTCGGCCTGCTGATCGGACCGCTCGCCCTGAGCTACTTCTTCGAGCTCGTTCGGATGTACGGGGAGGAGTACCTGGAGAGCAGGCCAGGCAGAAGCTAGAAGGTGCCTGACCTCCTTGCAGAGTCACCGGACCCTGCCCCCCCCCTCCCCCCGCGTCTCCAGAGGTAGAACGCCGGCACTCCCGCCAGCAGCAGGGCCGACCCAATCGCCGCGTTGCGCGGATTCGACGTCACCGAGCTCGCCACCACATAGAGCGCCGCTAGCACAAACAGCGCCGGCACCCACGGGTACCCCGGCGTTCGGAACCTGAGTGGCCGGGAGACCCCCGTCGCGCGCTCACGCCGCCTATGGATGAAGAGGGTGGCCACCGACAGCCCGAAGAAGATCCAGTCCCCGAACACGACGTAATCGGTGAGCGGGCCGTAGGTCCTGGTCAACGTCAGCGCGACGGCCCACGCCCCCATCAGGAGGATTGCCGCGCCGGGGGTGCGATACCTGGGGTGCAGCTCGGCGAGCCGGCGGAAAAACACCCCATCCGCCGCCATCGCCTGGAAGACGCGCGGCGTCACGAGGATGACGAGGTCGAGGAAGCCGAAGCTGGACAGCGCGATGCCCGCGCTGATCACCACCCGCCCGCCGGGCCCGCCGACGCGTTCCATCACGGCAGCAGCCGGCGCCGGCGTGGCGGCGAGGCCGGCGCTGCCGAGCACCCGCAGATAGGCGACGTTCGCGAGCAGGTAGACCGCAACCACCACCAGCACACCGATCAGCAGCGCGCGCGGCAGGTTTGTCTCGGCGTCCACGATCTCCTCAGCCAGGAAATTCGTCTGCTGCCAACCCCCGTAAGTGAAAAGCACGGGGACCAGCGCCGTCCCCATGACCACGACAACTCCCCACAGCCCGGCGGGGCCGGAGCTGTGAGACACTCGGGCGGTCGGAGTGTCGAACGGGACGGCCAGAAACACGCCCACGACTATCAGTACCGTGAGGGCGCTCAGTTTCAGGATCGTGAAGATGTTTTGCGTGATCGCCCCTGGAGCGACGCCCACGTAATTAATCGCGCAGACAACGACGATCGCGCCGATCGCGAGGGGCAGCGCCGCCCGGGCCGGTAGCCCGAGCAGCGCGACCGTGTAGTTCGCGAACGTGACGGCGACGAACGCCGCAGCGCCCGTGGCGATGACTAGCAGCAGTGCCCAGCCGTAGAGAAACGCGGGCAAGGGGCCGATCGCGTCGCGCAGGTAGACGTACTGACCCCCCGCCTTGGGACTCCGCTCGCCCAGCTCGCCGTAGCAGTAGGCGCCGGCGAGGGCGATGAGCCCTCCGAGCACCCAGGCGCCAAGGGCGAGCCCCGCGCCTCCGACGCGCTGTGCCACGACGTTGGGCGTGGCGAAGATGCCGGACCCGATTATGCCCCCGATCACGGCCATCGTCCCGGAAAAGAGGCCGAGGCGTCGCGCATATGTGGTCACGGCGGATAAACTATCCCATATTGCGGGTGGGCGAACCCCGGAGGGAACGCGTGCTGGACCAGGCCGGCAGTTGGCTTCAAACGGCGATCGGCATCAGCCGGGAGACGGAAAACCACATCCTCTACACGCTGGCCGTCGTGCTAGCGCTGTGGGCGATTCAGCGGATCGTGCTGGGCCTCGTGTGGCGCCGCACCCACAACATCCGGTTGCGCTACCGCTGGCAGAAGGCCACGACGTATGTCACTACGCCCATTGGCCTACTGATCGTCGGCAGAATTTGGTTCCCGCAAGGCTACAAGGATCTCGCCACCTTTGCCGGCCTGGTGTCGGCCGGCATCGCGATCGCCCTCAAGGACATTTTCCTGAACATGGCCGGCTGGATCTTCATCATCTGGCGGCGGCCCTTCGTGGTCGGTGACCGCATCCAGATCGGCAACCACGCCGGCGACGTGATCGACGTCCGGGTGTTCCACTTCACGTTGAACGAAATCGGCAACTGG
>DASQAH010000163.1:0-14923 GCA_035635835.1 Gemmatimonadales bacterium | reverse complement strand
GGGGGGGGGGGGGGGGGGGGGTCGGTCCGCCAGGTGACGAGTGGCGAGCGCACCTTGTCCGGATTCAGCCTGAGCCGCGAGGGCAAGGTTCTCGCCTACAGCGCCAGCGACGTGACGCACGCGGCAGAGATCTTCGTCGCCCCACTCGCCAGGGGGGGGCGGGGGGCGGACAAGCGACTGACCTCCTTCAACGACTCGCTGCTGTCGCAGGTCGTGGTCATCCCCGCCGACACGTTCTGGTTCACGAGCGTCGGGGGCTTGCGGATCGAGGGCTGGCTGATGAAGCCGTTCGGCTATCGCGCGGGACAGCGCTATCCGCTCGTGCTGTCGATCCACGGCGGGCCTCACCTCAATTACGGCAACATCTTCTTTCCCGAGTTCCAAATGTTGGCGGGCCAGGGCTATTGGGTGCTGTTTACGAACCCGCGAGGCTCGAGCGGCTACGGCCACGACTTCACGTACACCACGCGTGACCGGTGGGGGATGGAGGACTACGCCGACCTCATGAAATCCGTGGACGTCGGCATTGCCCGGGGCGGAGCCGGGGTGGACACCACGCGGCTCGCCGTCTTGGGTGGGTCCTACGGCGGCTTCATGACCAACTGGGTCGTGGGTCACACGACCCGCTTCGCCGTCGCGGAGACGGACCGGTCGATCTTCAACTGGTATTCCTGGTACGGCTCTTCCGACGCGCAGGGCCTCACCGATTACGAGTTCTCCGGCCGGCCGTGGGAGAGCGACTCGCTGTACCGCGCGCTGTCACCGATGCAATTCGCCCGCAACATCCGCACGCCGCTCCTCATCGTCCACAGCGAGGACGATCGTCGCACTCCGATCGCGAACGCCGAGCAGCTGTTCGTCACCTTGCGCGAGCGCGGCGTCCCGGCCGAGTTCGTACGCTACCCTCGCTCGTTCCATGGCCTCTCCCGCACGGGGCCGCCGTGGCTGCTGGTGGACCGGCTGGAGCGGATCCGCACCTGGTTCGCCCACTGGATCGGCACGGGGACGACCCCGGCGGCCGCCGCCGGCTCTGTGCGCTGATTCCGCACCAGGGTCGCATGAGGTTTCCCCCCCCCCGCGGACGACCGCTGCTCTACCTTGCGGCAGTCCTCGTTGCCGCCCCGCTCCCAGCGCAGCGTCCGAGCCGACGCCAGCCTACGCGCCGGCCGGCGCCCCCCCCTCCCGCCGCCGCGCGCATTCCCACGCCCCGCTCCATCCTCGGCTTCGAGCCCGGTGACGACCGCAAGCTGGTCGAGTGGCCCGTCCTGGTGCGCTACTACCAAGCCCTGGCCAAGGCGAGCGACCGCGTGCGCTATCGCGAGCTCGGGAAGACGACCCTGGGAGCGCCGCTCGCAGCGCTCGTCATCTCGAGCCCGCAGAACCTGCGGCGGCTAGACCACTACCGCCGGCTCAACGCCAAGCTCGCCGACCCGCGAACCCTGGCCTCCGGCCGAGAGGCGCGGGAGGCTTTGCGCACCGGCAAGACCATCGTCCTCATTACGTCCAGCGTGCACTCCACGGAGGTGGGCGGGCACCTGACCCCGGTGCTGCTCGCACACCGGCTGGCGACGGACACCAGCGCCGCGACGCGCGCGATCCTCGACAACGTCATTCTGTGGCTCGTGCCCTCCCTCAATCCCGACGGCGTGACGATTGTCAGCCGCTGGTACAACCACACCCTCGGCACACCCGCCGAGGGCACGGACCCACCGGAGCTCTACCACCACTATATCGGGCACGACAACAACCGCGACTGGTACGCCTTCTCGCAGGTCGAGACCCAGCTGACGGTGGATTCGCTGTACAACGTCTGGCATCCCCAGATCGTGCACGACATTCACCAGCAGGGCAGCACCGGATCCCGGCTCTTCCTACCGCCCTACCTCGACCCGATTGAGCCGAACGTCGACCCCTTGATCGTCGACGGCGACAACGCGCTCGGCACGGCTATCGCGTGGGCGTTGGCCGGGCAGGGACGGACGGGGATCTCCATCAGCGCGATCTACGACGCGTGGACGCCCGCGCGCGCCTACCAGCACTACCACGGCGGCGTGCGCATCCTCTCGGAAACGGCGAGCGGCAACCTCGCCTCCCCCGTCACAGTTCCCTTCGACCAGCTTCAGGCCCGGGCGCGGGGCTTCAACCCCCGCGAGCGCTCGTGGAACTTCACCAGCCCCTGGCCCGGGGGACGCTGGTCGTTGCGCGACATCGTCACCTACCAGGGCGACGCGGCGTATGCGCTGCTCCAGCACGCGGCCCGCGAGCGCGACCACTGGCTGGCGAATTTCCTGACCGTCGGCGCTCGCGCGGTCCGCGGCTGGCGCGACTGGCCCTACGCCTACGTGCTCCCCAAGAGCCAGGACACGCTCGCTCTCGCAACGCTCCTGGGTATCCTGCATCGCGGCCAGGTGGAGATCCGCACCGCCACACAGGCGTTCGGCGCCGCGCCGCGTGTCGCGGCTGGCAGCTACGTCGTCGTGCTGCGCCAGCCCTACGCCGCGTTCGCCAAGGCCCTGCTCGAGCCGCAGCATTATCCCGACCGCCGGCAGTACCCCGGCGGCCCGCCTGAGCGCCCGTACGACGTGACCGCGCATACGCTCCCGCTGTTGCTCGGGCTCACGGCGTTCCCGGTGATGGATTCGATCCGCGTGCCGCTGTCGCCGCCGGTCACCCCTCCGCGCGCGGCCCCCCCCCCCAATCACCTAGGCTTTGAGCCTGGCACCGCGCCGCGGATCGGCCTGTACCGCTCCTACGTCGCTGCGATCGACGAAGGCTGGACACGGTGGGTCTTCGACACGTGGAGGGTCCCCTATGTGTCGCTCGTGGACTCCGTGATCCGCGCCGGCGCGCTGAAGGAGAAGCTCGACGTCATCGTCCTGCCGAGTCAGGATCCGCACGCACTGCTCGAGGGGCATCCGACGCACCGCTACCCGGCACCGTACGCCGGAGGGATCGGGCAGGAGGGCGCGCAGGCGCTGCGGCAGTTCGTTGCGGACGGCGGCACGCTCATCGCGCTCAATGAAGCGAGTCGATTCGCGATTCAATCCCTGCTGCTCCCCGTCCGCAACGTGCTCGAGGACGTCCCCGAGGAGGACTTTTACGCGCCCGGGTCGATCTTCCGGATCGAGCTCGACGCAGCGGACCCGGTGACGCGAGGCATGCCCGAGCGTAGCATCGCTTGGTTCGAGAGCGGCCCCGCCTTCGACGTCCTCGACTCGAGTCAAGTGCGGGTGATCGCCCGCTACCCCGATGACCCGAACGCCATTCTGCTGTCGGGCTGGGTGCTGCACCCCGAGCGGATCGCCGGCAAGGGGGCCCTCGTGGAGGTGAGAATCGGGACGGGCCGTGTGATCCTGTTCGGGTTCCGTCCGCAATACCGTGGCCAGAGCCTCGCGACTTACCCCTTGCTGTTCAACAGCTTGCGACTCAAGCCGTAGCCTTGCCGTTCGCACCGTGACATGGGACCTTGCCCCGCCGGGGGTCGTTTCTTATGGTGTTCACCCCCATGCGGTTAGCTAGGACGTGTCTGCTGCTGTTCGGGGCCGCGCTCGTAACGAGTCGCGGCCTCTTTGCGCAGCAGGTGCTTGGCGACTCGGTACTGCGCCCGGCGCCGATCGCGGCCGACCAGCTGCTCGTCCGCCTGCAGATCGACCCGCGCTATGCGCAGCCAGAGGCCCGGCTGTTCACGACGCCGCGCAGCGTTAAGGCGCTGTACGTGAACGCGTGGGCGTTCGGCTCGAGCAAGCTGTGGCACCTGATGCGCCTCGCCGACTCGACCGAGATCAACGCCTTCGTAATCGATGTCAAGGACGACACCGGGTGCCTGCTCTATCCCTCGGCGGTTCCCACAGCGCAGGAGATCGGAGCCAACGACTGCGTCCGCACCCGCAGCATCCGGGCGCGGCTCGACTCGGTGCTGGCCCACGGCATCTATCCGATCGCGCGCATCGTGGTGGCCAAGGACCCCCGGCTGGCCTCGCACAAGCCGCAGTGGTCCGTCCAGTCGCGCGCCGGCGGACAGTGGCGGGACCGCATCAACATCGCATGGGTCGACGCCTACAACGACTCGGTGTGGATTTACTCTTCTCAGATCGCAGCGGAGGCCGTGCGTCTCGGCTTTGCAGAGGTGCAGTTCGACTATGTGCGTTTCCCCGACGAGCCGCGCGAGCGCCTCGCGACCGCCATCTTCCCGGCGCGCCGGCGGGGGGAGAGTCAGCGCGAGGCGGTGCGCGAGCACCTCGCCCTCCTCAAGAGCCGGCTAAGACCCCTCGGCGTCCCGCTCACGTTCGATATCTTCGGGCTCACCGCCTCCGCCACGGACGATCTGGGGATCGGGCAGGTGTGGGAGGACTTCACGCGCGTCGCCGACGTCGTTCTCCCGATGGTGTATCCCAGTCATTACTACCGTGGGGCGTTCGGCTTCCAACACCCGAACGCCGAGCCCTACCGCGTCGTCTACCACGCCCTCCGGGAAGCCCTGACCCGCAGCCACGCGTCAGCCGGCGCGGCCGAGATCCGTCCCTACCTGCAAGCGTTCACGCTGGGCCGCCGTCTCCCCCGCTACACGCCCTTCGAGATCCGCGAAGAGATCCGCGCAGCCGAAACGCTGGGGATCCAGTCCTGGGTGCTGTGGAATCCCCGCAGCGTCTACCCGCGCGACGCGCTTCGCCCCTATCGGACGACCTATCACGCCGCCGGGGCGCTATCGGGAGGCGGCGAGTAGGGCGATATTCGCTGGACCAGTGGAGCCCAACCCATGAAGCGCTTGACCTACCTGCTCGCGGCCGCCGGCGTGGCGTTCGCGTGCTCCAAGGACAGCACGAGCGTCGATCCCGACGCTATTGACGGCCGGGAGCTCGCCGCAGTGCGCAGCGCCCTCGACACCGCGCTCAAGAACGACAGCTCCTATCAGATCCTGCGGGTGTTCGTGTTCGCATACGTCGACCGGGCCTCGCGCATCCCGACCGGGGCCGGCGATACCTTGCGTCTGGTCGGCGTGCAGCTCGACGTCAACGCAACGAAGGCCGACACCCCCGTCGTGGCCCAACTGTCCGCCGTGCTGGGCTGGCGCCGCTACTCGGCTACGACGCACACCGTGGACTCGGTGATGTTCGTCGCGGGCACCGGGTTGACCCCGCCACTCAGCGATACCCTGCGCCAGCGATTCTCTCCCGATACGGCCGGCACGGGGTCCGGCTTCGTCATTCACCAGGCGCCCGACTCCAGCGTGCACGTTTGGCTCGCCCGTACCGGAGCGTTGCATGTCACGGGCAACAACTATGGAAGCGGGACCTCTACGAGCGGCTCCGGACTCACGATCACGACGAGCCGAGGCACGGTGTCGGGGGACTACCACCTCATGGGCAAGCTTGTGCCCGATTCCTCGACCACCGTCACTTCGGCCGCGGCGTTCGGCGGCGGGATTCGGGGTCTGCTGATCCGGATTACGGGGAAGCTGTAGCGAGCGCCATGCCCGGCTGCCACTCCGTGATGTAGCCCGAGATGGCCGACGCGGCGACCGTGTAGGGGTTGGCAAGATAGAGCTGGCCTGGTCCTGAGCGCCCGGGGAAATTCCGGTTGATCGCGCTGATCGTGACTTCGTCCTTCGTGCGGGACACTCCGGGGCCGGCATTGATACATGCTCCGCAGGACGGCTCCAGAAACGTCGCGCCGACCTGCCGGAAGATGTCGAGGTACCCCATCTCCTCGCAGTAGCGCTTCACCTCCTGTGACCCGCACTGGATGTAGAACCGCACCCACGGGGCCACCCGCTCGCCGCGCTCGACCGCCTCCTTCAGCACCCGCGCGTACATGTCCATGTCTTCCTTCTTGCCCGCAGTGCAGGAGCCGGCGTAGGCGATCTCCACCTTCACCCGGCTGGCGAGATCTCCGATATGCCGTCCGTTCCCCGGGTCGCCCGGCAGGGCGATCATCGGCTTGAGCTGCGCCGCGTCGATCTCGATCACCTCGCAGTACTCGGCGTCCGGATCGCTCCCGAGCCCGGTGCACAAGCGAGCTGCCTCAGCCCGAGACATCTTCCGATATGCCATCAGGTACGCGATGGTCTTTTCGTCCGGTGCCACGTACCCCGTGAAGCCGCCCACTTCGGCCGTCATGTTCGTCATGGTGGCGCGCTCATCCACCGAGAGCGCCGCCACGGCCTCGCCGCAGTACTCGACCAGCTTGCCGATCGCCTGCCCGCTCTTGATGTAGGGATGACGCAGGATCTCCAGCATGAAGTCCTTCGCCGTCACGCTCTCGGGCTTCCGGCCGCGCACCACCACCTTCACCGTCTCGGGGACCGTGAGCCGCACGTCCTTCGTGATCCAGGAATTGAAGATCGCCGTCGTGCCCACCCCGAACGCCACGCACCCGACCGCCCCCGCGTGCGGCGTGTGCGAGTCGCTGCCGATGATCACCTGCCCCGGGAGGGCGTGCGCCTCGAGGATCTTCGAGTGACAGATCGCCTCCGAGCCGTGGTGGCCGAGCCGCAGCTCGCCATACAGCTTGATCCCCTGCTTCGCGGCGAACTCCCGTTGCTTGCGCTCGAGTTGGTTGGCGACATCGAGCAGACCTTCTTTGACTCGCTCGGGCGTCATGGCCTCGGCTAGGAACGTCAGGTGGTCGCGGAACAGCAGCACCGACCCCGGATCGTTCACCTGCTCCTCCGGGCCCACCAGCTCCTCGAAGAAGATCGCCGCCATCGGCGTCACATACTCGTGGCTAAAGCGGATGTCAGTGACCACGAAGCCTTCGTCCCCAGGCCGCACGGCCGGCACCCCCACCTGCCCCGTCGCCGGATCCGCCACCCAGTGCCGCGCCAGGATTTTCTCGCCGAGCGTCATCGACCGCGGCGAGGCTGCCGGCAGCGGCGGCGACACCTTCCCCTGGAGCCGCGCCAGGTTGTAGTTGAACAGTCCGCCGTATTCGATGATGCCGCGGGTGATGGCTCCTTCTCCCGCCGTAAACGTCGACAACGGGATCTCTTCCCCCCGGCGCACCCGGTCGATGATGGAGAAGTCAGTCGTCGTGAGGATCCCCAGATTCTGGCAGTTCTCCCGGTAAATGCGCTCGATGTTCTCGGCGATCACGAGCTTGATGCCGGCACACATCTCGGCATAGGGCGATTGCTCGCGGGACGACCCCTTGCCGCGACGCTTGCCGCTGACGGAAGCGACGAACCCGCCGCCGCGCACCGCGCCGCGACTGATGGGGAACTCATTCCCACACTTGAGGCCAAGGTAGGGAAAGTCACCGAGGGTCTCATCGTAGTAATAGCAGATGTAGGCGGGCGTAATCTCGTCGGTGGAGATGTCATCCCGGAGCTTGATGCCAGCCCCCTGCCCACCCCCTCCCCCCCCCCCGGCCGGCCACTCCAAGTCCTGCCCGGCGAGTTGTCGCCGCACGAGCGCGGCGTCCTCGGCCAGAAACAGGATCCGCCCCTGCAGCCGCACGCGGTCGGGTAGTTTGCGGACGGGTCGCGATTGCAACGCGCCAGGCATGTGCCAAATCTCACCCCTCACCGGACGCCACGAAAGCCGCTCGTGCAGGGGACACACCGAGCGTGCGCCCAGAAACACGCGCAACCCGCTCGCTGCAATGAATTGCAGCCACAAATGCCACTGAGTCGTGGCAGCTAAGCTGTTGTCTTGATTGAAGGTGACAGTGAAGCGTTTGGGGGGGCTGGCCTCCCATCGGGGCTGCGGGTAAGTTTGCGCCCGTTTTTGAGCGTGCTGGCGCGCTCTCTCCTATCACACCTGGAGCGACCCTTGGAGCTACCCTCCTCTCATAGGTTGCCCCTCTCGTGGTTGTATGAAGCCGCTAGCCCGCCGATTCAGTACCGCGCGCTCGCCGAGGCGGCCCCGGAATCGGCTCGAGACCCCGAGCGCCTCGCCACGCTGCGGCAGTCGGTCCTCGAGTACAAGCCTGCAACCGCCATCGCTCGCAAACAAAAGGCCGATGGACTCTGGGGCGGGAGCCTGTTCGCCCCCGGCCCCATGAGAGCTTTCGGGTGGACAGAGCCCGGCACCGTCACCCAGTACCGCCGACTCTTGGAGCTCGGCTGGCCGCCGGACATGCGCCACTTCAAGCAGGCCGACCGGTTCCTGTTCCGGTTACTGTCGCGGGACGAATCGCCGGAGCTGCTCGCTGAGTTCCACCGCGCGCCCAAGACGGACCCCGGGCTCGCCACATGGGTCCGCAACATGGGCCGCGAGGCTGCTGCCGCGGCGCTAGCGCGCGGCGGCCACGTGGACGACCCGCGTCTGCGGGGTACCGCCCACAAGATCGCCAGCGACATTTCGCTCTACCTGCGCAGCGATCTCGCCCAGAAGCCGTTCCGCAAGGTCCGTGGCAAGGTGGTGCTCGATCCCGCCGCCTACCCGCCGACGATCTTCGCCGTGGAGCTGCTGGCCTTTCTGCCGGCAGTGCAGCGCGAGCGCTCGGGGTTCATCGACCGCCTCGGTCACTATTTCTCAATTCCCGCGCCCCGTCGCGCCTTCCACATCCTGGCTGGGAAGAAGTTCTTTCCACCGCTGTTCGAGCTGCTGGGCGACCCGCTCCGCGCGGACGCACAAGGGCACGTGCGCGATGTGCCGTTCGCGGTGTACTGGCTGGAACTGCTCGCCCGCCTTGGCCTCGTTCGACAAGTGCCGAGCGCGGTCAAGGTTCTGGCGCGGCTGTTCAACGAGTGCGATGCAGCGGGCATCTGGAGCCCCAAGGCGCTGCGCCGGAGCCCGAAGTCGGCGAACCCGGTGCTGAGCCACTATTTCCCGCTGGAAGGTCCGGGCAAGAGTCCGGCGCAACGGCAGACTGACGTGACGTTCCGCTTGGCACTGATCGCGCGGCTAATGGCCTTGCCGGTGGAGGTTGCTCCGGAGGGTACACAGTAGTAGCATTGGCTACTACGCAATGACGACCATCGACCTCACGCCGTTCGGCTTTACCCCAACCGAGTCCCTGGTCTACGCGGCGCTGCTGCGGCTGGGCCCCTCCACCGGATACGGCGTGGCCCGCGCCACCCGGCTTGCCCGCGCCAACACCTACGGAGCACTCGAGGGGTTGGTGAGCGGCGGGGCAGCGTTCCGCTCCCCCCCTCCCGCCCGGCCGCTCCGCTACCGCCCGAGCGATCCCCAGACCCTGCTCGCTCAACTCGCCGCCCGACAAGGAGCAGCGCTCGATCGCCTCGGCCGAGCGCTGCGGGACGCGAGTCTTGCACTCGAGCCCGAAACGCGGGTAATCACCGGCGAGCGCGCCGTGGGAAACCTGATCCAGCAGCTCGTGGCCCGCGCCGAGCAACGCGTTGCCGGGATGTTGGCCGCGGCGTTGTGGCGTCCCACCCTCCCCGCCTGGCGCCGCGCGGCCGCCAGGGCGGTAGTGGACGTGAAGCTCGCCGGCGATGCGGAAGGGGCGGGAGCGGGAGGAGCGGGGGGAGCGGGGGGAGCGGGGGGAGGGGGGGGAGAAACCGAGGGAATCCTCACGGGCGCGGTATCGGGGGATGAGCCCACGATTCTGCTGATCGACGACGCCCAGGTGATCGTGGCGACGGGAGCCGGCGAGGCAACCCTCGCCTTGTGGAGTGCACATCCCCACGTCGTCGAGCTCGCTCGACGGGCCCTCCGAGCCCCCCCCCCGCAATGAGAGGGCAAGCCTCGCTGCTGCTACTTGTCTTGGCTGCCTGTCGTGCCACCCCGATACCGCCCGAGTCCCGCTATCCCGCTGGGACCGGTCTGACAGCGAAATACGTGACGCTCGACGGCTCTCGGATTCGCTACATCGAGGCCGGGACCGGTCCCGCCGTGCTCTTTATTCACGGCCTTGGCGCCTCGCTCTACGCCTGGCGGCATACCCTGCCGCCCGTCGCGGCCGCCGGATTCCGAGCGATCGCTTACGACAACCGCGGGTTCGGGTTCTCAGACAAGCCGCAGGGGGCGGGGGGGTACGACAACGCCGCTTATACGCGGCTCGCTCTGGCGCTGCTCGATTCGCTGCACGTCTCCGACGCGGTGCTCGTCGGACACTCCATGGGGGGCGCGATCGCCGCCACGGTCGCCCTGGCTGCGCCGGACCGGGTGCGCGGGCTCGTCTTGATTGACGCTGCCGGATTCGGCACCCGCTGGCCGCTCGCGCTCCGGATCGCGCGCTGGCCGCTGCTCGGCGCCCTCGCCACAGCGCTGCGCTCCCGGTCGTCCACCGCTGGAGTGCTGTGGTCCACCTACGCGGACCCTACCAAACTCACCACTCAGGATCTCGATCAGTATTACGCTCCGGTGCCAGACCCCGACTACGGTCGTGCGCTGCGCCGTACGCTCGAGCAGTTCCACTTCGATGATCTTGTGGGCCGGCTCGGGGGCGTGATCCAGCCTACGCTCGTGATCTGGGGAGGTGCTGACCGTTGGATCCCGCCGGCGATCGGCCGCCGGATGGCCGCCGAGCTGCAGCGCGCTGCGTTCGTGCTGGTGCCCCGGGCCGGCCATGCGTCCCCTGAGGAGGCACCCAACGTCGTTAATCCCGCGCTGATCGCCTTTTTGAAGCAGGGGTTGCCCCACGTACCCGAGAACCTCGCCTCGGTGCGACAGGGCTGGTAGCTTTCAGCGCAAAGTGTAGATTCTATCAACCGCACGGTTGAGGAATCGAGCCTTGCCACGCAAGCTAAGCAATACCAGAGCATTACGAATTATGGCGGCCGCCCGCGACGAGTTCGCGCGGAGCGGGTTCGACGGTGCGAGAATCGAACGCATCACGCGAGCCGCCGGCGTCAACAAGCAGCTGCTGTTCTACTACTACCAGTCCAAGCGCGGACTCTTCCAAGCAGTGCTGGGTCAGGCGGCGGCAGAACTCGAGGGGGCCCTCGCGAACTTGCCGACTGCGAGTGGCCGGCCGCTGGAGCGTCTGGAACGAGTGCTCCAGACGCAGTTCGACTTCCTGGCGCGGCGGCCGGACCTCGTGGCCATCCTCGCCCAGGGCAACCGGACCGATCTCGCCCCGCTCGCCCCGGCGATCAAGCGGCTGGTGGTGTTGTTGGCTGAGGGACAGGGGCTCGGTCAGGTGCGGGACGATGTTGACCCGCACCTGACCGCCGCCCAGGCGCTCATCTTGATGGTAGGCTACCTGCAGCTCGAATCCGTCGTGGCAGCGAGCGCGCCGCCACTCGGGGCCGACGAGCAGTCGCTGCGGCAGCGTTGGAAGGAAGCCGCCGTGCAGTTGGTTGTGGCCGGAGTGGCGACGCGCTAGTTCTGCGACACCATGCTGGGCTCGATGGGGGCTTCGCCCTCGAAGACCAAGTGCCCCGCCTGGAACCGCGCCCCGCGCAGCGCCAGGGTGACTACGTCACCCAGCTCCTCGACCAGGTGCACGTCGAGCTGCCGGCGGACATCTTCGGGGAGGTCCTCCAGATCGCGCTCGTTCTCCTTAGGCAGGATGATCGTGTTGATCCCCGCCCGCACCGCACCGAGCACTTTTTCCTTGACGCCGCCGATTGGCAGCACCCGGCCGCGCAGCGTGATCTCGCCAGTCATCGCCAGGTCATGCCGGGCGGGCTGGCGGGACAGCGCTGACACGAGGGCTGTTGCCATCGTTACGCCCGCCGAAGGCCCATCCTTGGGGATGGCCCCGGCCGGGACGTGGACGTGCACGTCCGTGTCTTTGAATGCTTCCTCCCCGATGCCGAGCTGCTCCGCATGCGAGCGGGCGTAGGTGAGCGCCGCCCGCGCCGATTCCTTCATCACGTCACCGAGCTGGCCGGTGAGGATGAGGTCGCCCTTGCCGGACATGACGCTCGCTTCCACGAACATGATGTCCCCGCCCGCTGGCGTGTAATACATGCCAGTGGCGACGCCGACCTGGTCGACCCCCGCTTTGCGCTCGGGGTGGACCCGAGGGCGGCCGAGCAGCTCACGCACGTGGGCGGCCGTTACGGCGAGGCGTTCTACCTCACCGGCGGCGATCCGACGGGCGACCTTGCGCCCAAGCTTGCCGATTTCCCGCTCGAGCTGGCGGACGCCCGCCTCTCGTGTGTAGCTGGTGATGATCTCCTTCAAGGCCTCATCGCCCAGTTCGAGCTGCCCCGCGCCGAGGCCGTTCTCCTGTAGCTGCCGCGTCACGAGGTAGCGCTTGGCGATCTCGAGCTTCTCGCGCTCGGTATACCCGGCGAAATTGACCGTTTCCATGCGGTCGAGCAGCGGGCCGGGGATGCTCTGCGGGAAGTTCGCGGTGGCGATGAACAGCACCTCCGACAAGTCGAACGGCACGCCGAGGTAATGATCGGTGAAGGAATCGTTCTGGGCCGGGTCCAACACTTCCAGCAGCGCCGCAGCCGGATCGCCCTGGAAGGAGATACCCAGCTTGTCCACTTCGTCGAGCAGGAACACGGGGTTTTTCGCACCCGCCTGCTTCATCCCCTGGAGAATGCGCCCCGGCATCGCCCCGACGTAGGTGCGGCGATGGCCGCGAATATCCGCCTCGTCGCGCGCACCTCCCAGCGAGATGCGCACGTAAGGCCGGCCCATCGCGCGTGCGATGGATCGAGCGATGGACGTCTTCCCGACGCCCGGCGGGCCGACGAAGAGAAGGATCGGCCCCTTGGCCTGTTTGTCGTCCTCGTTGCCTGGAGCCTGGTCGGCCGCGTCACGCCCGCGCTGGCGCAGCTGGCGCACCGCGAGAAACTCGAGCACCTGGTCTTTGACCTCCTGGAGCCCATAGTGGTCCTCGGCGAGGATGTCCTGCGCCCGCTTCAGGTCCAGGGACTCCTCCGCTCGCTTGCTCCACGGCAGCTCCGCCACGGTCTCGAGATAGGTCCGGATGACTTGCGCCTCCATCGAGTCGCGGCTGGCTCGCTCCAGGCGCGCAAGCTCGCGGTCCACCTCTTTGCGGGCGGCCTCGGGCAGGTCGAGTGCGGCGAGCCGCTTGCGCAGCTCGTCCACGTCGCCAGCCTCGTTCTCCTCCCCCAGCTCCTTGCGAATCGCTTTCATCTGCTCGCGCAGGAACATCTCCCGCTGGCGCTCGCCGATCTCTTCCTGTACCTGCGACTTGATCTCTTCCTGTGCGTCGAGCACGCCGATCTGCCGCTGCACGTGGACGAGCACGCGCCGCACACGCTCCTCGACCGACAGCGTCTCGAGCAGCGCCTGCCGCTCGCCAGGCTTGATGTCCAGGTAGCCGGCCACCAGGTCGGCGAACCGGCCCGGATCGGAGACCCCTTCGAGCACCTGCTTCACCACATCTTCGGGGAGTCCCGATTTCTGGCCCAGCTCGGCCGCGCGCTCGCGGGCCTCGCGGTACAGGGCGACGAATGCGGGATCGTCGGCCTTCAAAGGCGGCAGCTCTTCCGCCTCGCGGACGACCGCCTGCAGATGGCCGCCCGTCTCCACGTACTGCAGCGCCGTGCCCCGAGCCTCGCCCTGAAGCAGCAGCTGCACACCGCCCAGGCCGCGCTGGATCTGACTGATCCGCGCGATGGTACCCATGATGTACAACCCGGCGGCAGCAACCTGGTCCACGTTTTCGCGCTGGGAAACGGCGAAGATGAGGCGCGACTCGCTCTTCACAGCCGCTTCAATGGCGCGCAGGGTGGCAGGGCGCCCAGCGCCGATCGGCTGGGCCACACCAGGAAACAAGACAACCTCCCGAAGCGGAAGCACCGGGAGCGTTTGACGTTCGAACATCGTAGGACTCCGATTCGTAGTCATGATGTCCTCCACCGGTCAGCATCGTCCATGCCATCAGGAAACACGCGTTCGCCGACCGCCGTTCCCCCGTGCTCCCGTCACAGCGGCAGGGGCTGCCGAAAGAGCAAGCAGTCAGCGGCCATCAGCCGTCAGAACGGCTGTGGTATGGCGGGCCTCTGTTGCACGAGGACGTTAGCGCGGCTAAATCTATGGCCGACATGACACTGGACCTGGTGTGGCCGAGTCTGCCGACCGCTCGCTGAGCGGCCGCCTGTCCCAGGCGCTCGGTACTTCCTATACCGTCGAAGGCGAAATCGGCCGGGGCGGAATGGGAGTGGTCTATCATGCCAGGGACGAGCGCCTCAAGCGTCAAGTGGCCATCAAAGTGTTGCCGCCCGAGCTGGCGTTCCGGGAGGAGATTCGGATCCGCTTCCTACGCGAAGCGGAGACTGCGGCGCGGGTCTCGCACCCGCACGTCGTGCCGATCCACTCGGTGGGTGAAGGCCCGGATGGGCTCGTCTACTTCGTCATGGCCTTCGTCGACGGTGAGCCGTTGTCCGAGCGGTTGAAACGCCGCGGACGCCTGCCCCCGGAGGAAGCGCGCCGCATCCTCATCGAAACCGCCGATGCGCTCGGCGCCGCCCACGCCCTCGGCGTGATTCACCGCGACGTCAAGCCGGACAACATCCTGCTCGAAGGCAGCCGCGGCAGGGTCGTGGTGACGGACTTCGGCAT
The DNA here is from genome assembly GCA_035635835.1 of Gemmatimonadales bacterium. GTDB lineage: Bacteria > Gemmatimonadota > Gemmatimonadetes > Gemmatimonadales > GWC2-71-9 > 13-1-40CM-70-15. Next base: position 524 of record DASQAH010000163.1, on the reverse strand, counting down.
CGCCAAGGCGCTGTCCTCGACGTCCACCGGCGCCTTGACCGGCACGGGGGTCGCGATCGGCACGCCGCACTACATGAGCCCGGAACAGGCGGCAGGGGATCGGGAGATCGACGGCCGCTCGGACCTCTACAGCCTTGGCGTAGTCGGCTTCCAAATGCTCGTGGGCGAGCTGCCCTTCACGGCACCGACGGTGCCGGGCCTCCTAATGAAGCACATCACCGAGCAGGCGCCACTCATTACCGACCGGCGGCCCGACTGCCCGGATGACCTGGCCGCGTGCGTGATGCGCTGCCTCGAGAAGGAGCCCGAGGCCCGCTGGCCGACTGCGGACGCGCTGCGGCGCGCACTGGAGTCGCGCAGTGCGCCGGCATACCGCGCACCGCTACGGCGACCCGGAGGCACTGGTCCGTTGCGGGGGTCGCCGCCGGCTGCTCGCCGACTCGACCCTGCGCGCCAAGGAGGACCCGGAGGGTCGGGAGTGGGGGAGCGGGGGGACCGAGCGGAGCGGGGGGGGAGAGGGGGGA
>DASQAH010000162.1:0-2714 GCA_035635835.1 Gemmatimonadales bacterium | reverse complement strand
GCGCTCGAAGAGGAGATCGGAGTGAAGACCCCATGACTCACGCCATCGCGATCGAGCACCTGCGCTACAGCCCCGGGAAAGGGTTCGAGATCGCCGACCTCGACCTGCATGTCCCGACCGGATCGATCTACGGCTTCCTCGGCCCCAACGGCTCAGGCAAAACCACGACGATCCGGCTCGTCCTCGGGCTGCTGCGCCCACAGGCCGGCCACATCACCGTGCTGGGCGACGCCATGCCGGCGGCCGCCCCTCGGATCCTGGCTCGCGTGGGCTATGTGCCCGAGCAGCCGCACCTCGATCCGACCCTCACCGTCCGGGAGACCATGACCTTTCAGGCGGCCTTCTATCCGACCTGGGATTGGCCGCGGGCGGAGCAGCTGCTGGGCCAGTTCCAGCTCGACGAGCACCGCTTGTTCGGGCGGCTGTCGAAAGGGCAGAAAGCCAAGCTGATGATCCTGCTCGCGCTCGCGCAACACGGCGAGCTCCTCGTGCTGGACGAGCCGACCGACGGCCTCGATCCCGTGGTGCGCCGCGATATTCTGGCCGCGCTGATCGAGTATGTCTCCCAACGGCACGCCACTGTGTTCATCTCGAGTCATCTGGTCCACGAGCTCGAACGGATCTGCGACTGGGTGGCGGTGATGGACGACGGCCGCCTCGTCACGGAGTTGCCCATGAACGATCTGAAGAACGGGACAAAGCGGCTGCGGGTCGCCGGCGCGCCCCCCCCTCCCGCGCTCGCGCAGACGCCGTTCGTGTTGCTCGCGCGCGAGCCTTCGACGAACGGCGGAGGCGAGACGTGGATCGTGCGTGATTGGAAACCCGAGATGACGCGCTACTTCGAGACCATCGGCGCCACGCTCCAGGACGTCATCGATCTCGATCTCGAGGATGGCTTCGTCGAGCTGCTTCGCAGCTTCCGCGCTCCGCCACGCTAGGAGCCTCTATGTTCCGTGCGATTCTCTACAGCCAATGGAAGTGGTCCCGCTTGATCGTCGTGCTCGGCACAGTAGCGGGGTTCGCGCTGCCGATCGTCTCCCTGCAGGGCGCGGCGCGAGCCGATCGCAGTCCGTTACAAGCGCAGGAGCTGCTGCGCGCGGTCCAGTCCTGGGGATCGCTGTATCCCGTTCTGGCCGCCGCGCTCGGGTTGCTCCTCGCGATCGCCACGTGGGCGCCCGATCACCGCGGCCGGCACGTTCACGCGCTCTCGCTGCCGCTACCGCGCTGGCGTTACGTGCTGCTGCGCTTCGCGAGCGGAGTGACGCTGTTGGCGGGACCGATCCTCGCGGTACTGGTCGGCGCCCTGCTCGCGATGGCGATGGCGAGCCTCCCGGTGGGGCTGCAGGGCTACCCGCTAGCTCTGGCGCTGCGGTTCGCGATGGCTCTCCTGGTAGCGTACGCGGTGTTCTTCTCCGTCTCGGCGGGGACGGCACGGACAGCCGGCGTGATTCTTGGGGTGATCGGCGCCGTGATCGTCGTCCAGATCGTCGCCAGCGTGGCGAACGTCGAGCTGGACCTCTTGGGGAAGGTCCAGGTCGTCATCCTGAACTGGCCGGGCCCGCTCGCGGTGTTCACAGGCCGCTGGATGCTGGTGGATGTCTGAGATCGTGAGAGCTGCGCGGTTGTGCCGGTGCATTGAAACGCCCGTTCGGCCAGGCCGCGCGTCCTTCAGGACACTCGGAGTTGCCGAGCCGGCCCTTCAAGGCACGGAAACGACACTCGGGCTGAGCTGGTTGGTGTTGCTCATCGCTCTCGCCGGTCCAGTGCCCTTAGGTGCCCAAGACTCCACCCTCGTGCGTTTGCGCCACCGCGCCGACAGCCTGGCGCGCGAGTGGCGCCAGGCCAACGCCGTCGCGGACCTGGTGGACAGCCTGGAGCGCGAGCGCGCCACGTCGTGGAAGGACACCATCAGTGTGGGGGCGCTGCGCATCCTGGCCAATCCGTCTCCCCTGCCGTTGCGCGAGGCGGGAGCCCGCGCGTGGCCGGTGCTCGACAGCTTGTACGGGTCAGAGGCTCAGCAACTCGCCCAGCGGCCTGTGATTATCCGTGCTTACGATCCCGACACGACGGTCCCGCGGTCGGCCCTTCACCTCGGAATGGAAGTGCCCTGGAACATGGGCGTAGCATCGCTGACCCTATTGCTGCTTCAGAACGCTCCAATGTCCGATCCTGACCGTCCGCTCAGAGAGTGGCTGAATAGCCCGGTGCGCCCGTCATGGCGTAGCGCCGAAGATCGCAGCGCGGTGTATGTGCAGTTCGTCACTGCGCCCTCGCAGGTAGTGCGCGATTGCTTCATGGCACGCCTGGAGAGCTGTAAAGGAGCGTTGGATGTCGGTGCCGCACCCGCGACGCTCGAGGCGTGGTATCCGAGTGCCGCCGAGCGGCGGTCCCTCGTCACCCAGTCCTTCGCCTACTTCTTCAACCACGGTGCTACCTCGGCGGGGTTCCGGGTCTGCGTCACCGGCAGTGACTCCGCGTGCACCGGGTTGTTGCGGTCCCTGCCGAGGGGAGTGCTGCCGCGTCCGTTGGGAGCCGACGCCCGTTTCACCCTGGTGCACTTGGCGCTCCGGCTGGGTGGGCGCGAGGCCTACCATCGGCTCCTGGCCAACCCCTCGGCGTCGGTCGGCGCTCGACTCGCGGCGGCCGCGGGGATGAGCGAAGACTCGCTCGTGGCCCGATGGCGCGCGGAGATCATCGCGGCGCGCCCGGTGCCG
>DASQAH010000161.1:0-4712 GCA_035635835.1 Gemmatimonadales bacterium | reverse complement strand
CCGTAGTACGAGAGGACCCGGACGAAGCGACCTCTCGTGTCCCGGCTGTGCCGCCAGGCGCAACGCCGGTTAGCGATGTCGCGCGGGGATAACCGCTGAATGCATCTAAGTGGGAAACCCTCCCCAAGATGAACACTCCCGAGCCGTAAGGCTCCTAAAGGGCCCTGGGAGACTACCAGGTTGATAGGCGGCAGGTGCAAGGCGCGCGAGCGCTTGAGCCGAGCCGTACTAATTGCCCGTGAGGCTTGATCTCTTCGATGGCATATCGTGTGCTTCCCAATACCACCCACCACGCGTCAGTTAACGCCTTTGGCTGGCGACTAGCGCGACAGGGCCACACCCGTTCCCATCCCGAACACGGTCGTTAAGCCTGTCAGCGCCGATGGTACTGCCCCTGCGAGGGGGTGGGAGAGTAGGCCGCCGCCAGCCTTCAACACCGAAGCCCGCTCCGGCTCGCCGGGGCGGGCTTCGTCATTTCCACGATCAGCCACCTGGGATCAGCCTCAGCCCTGACGGCCCACGGCGGACGGATGATAGCTTTGGGGTCATGACCCGCTGCGGGAACGTGGCCCTCGCCGGCCGTCCCAACGTTGGCAAATCCACCCTGCTCAACGCGCTGATCGGCGAGCACCTCGCGATCGTCTCGCCCAAACCCCAGTCCACCCGCCTCCCGGTCGTCGGGCTGCTTACCCGGGGCGACAGCCAGTTCATCTTCACCGACTCGCCCGGACTGCTCGAGCCCGAATACCCGCTCCATCACGCCATGCGCGCCGCGGCGCTGCGGGCGATCGCCGACGCCGACCTCATCGCTTACCTGCATCCGCTCGGCGAACATCCAGCTCCCGATCTCCAGACCGTGGCGCGCCTGGAGCGGCCACCGCGCGCTCCCGTGGTGACGGTGTACACGAAAGCCGATCTGGTTCCGCCGTCCGAGCGTCCGACGGTCCACCCGTCCGCCGGCGTGGTGGTCTCAGCCGCTCGGAAAGAAGGCCTCGCGGCTTTCCTCGACGCCTTAGGCGAGCGGCTGCCGGTGGGGCCCTTCCACTATGATCCGGATGAAATGGCCACGCAGCCGATGCGGTTCTTCGCCGCCGAATTCGTCCGCGAAGCCGCGTTTGAGTTGCTGCACGAGGAACTGCCCTACAGCGTCGCGGTGGAGATCGACGAGTTCCGAGAGGGCGCGACCCCGGTGTATATTCGGGCCATCGTCTACATTGAGCGGGAAAGCCAGAAGGGCATCGTGATCGGGGAGGGAGGGCGGACGATCAAAGCGCTCGGCCAGGCCGCCCGCGCGAAGATCGAAGCCCTGCTCGGCGCGCAGGTCTTCCTCGAGCTGCACGTGAAGGTGCTCCCCAAGTGGCGGCGCCACGAACCGTCGCTCAAACGCCTGGGATATGCCGTATGAGTCTCGCGCCCGACCTCCTCGCGATCCTCGTCTGCCCCAAGTGCAAGGGGCCGCTCGAGCACCGCATGGCGTCCACCGAAGAGCTGGTGTGCCACGCCTGCCGCCTCCGCTACCCCGTGGAGGACGACATCCCCATCATGTTGATCGATGAGGCGAAGCCGCTCTGACGGACGTCGGCCACTCGGACCGAGGGCACTGCTGACGCTCCTGCTGTCGGTCAGTCCGGCAGCCCGACTGTCGGGCCAAGCGACCACCGATGTCGGCCAGGTGCTGAACTCAGGCGCCCTGTTTCTGCTCTTCCCCGTCGGCGCGCAAGTCGTGGGCATGGGCCAGACGGCAGGGGCGCTGGACGGACGCGGCGAGGCCGCCTTCGGGAATCCCGCCGGGCTGGCGACGCTCCCCATGGGGGAGTTCGCCCTGCACAGCGCGAACCTCGCCGCGGGCACTACCAGTGCGCTGACGGTCTTCTTCCCGAGCCGCAAGATCGGCGTGCTGGGGGGCGCCATTTATCTGGTAGACTACGGCGACGAGGAGGTGAACGACTCGACCGGCACCACTATCGCCCGCGTCGCCCCGCGCAACCTCGAAGTCCTCGCCGCCTACGCCACCGAGCTCACCACCACGTTCGCCGTGGGCATTACCTACAAGCTCGTGGAGTTCCGCGTCGATTGCAGCGGCGACTGCCGTCGGGTTCCGGGCCGTGTCGCCGTCACCCACGCCCTCGATGTTGGCGGCCAGTTCACCGTCGGCCCCCGCGGCGCGCTGCGCGTCGGGATCGCCGTCCGCAACGTGGGCTTTCAGCTGCAAGTCAACAACCACGGCGAAGCCGACCCGCTCCCCGCCCGTGTCGTGTTCGGCGCGATCTACTCGGTGAACTTCCGCCCCCTCGCGGGCGGCGGCAGCGGCGACCGGTTCGACGTCCGCTTCGCCGCGGACGTGGACAGCCCGTGGGGGCAAGTCGGTTCGCCCCAGATGCGCTTTGGCGTGGACATCGGCTACCAGCGGCTCGTCCGTGTCCGGGGCGGCTACGCGTTCTCAAGCAATGGCACTGGGCTCAGCGGACCAAGTGTCGGGCTCGGGATCACGAGCGGCGCCATCGGCGTTGATCTGGCGCGACCGTTCCTGCAGGGCAGTGGGCTGGTGACTCCCAACCCGACGTTCATCTCCTTTCGCGTCGCCTTCTGATGGCCCGAAGCAGGTCTTGGGCCGGTACACGCGCGCGCGTGCTGGGCGCGGTTCCTGTGCTCGCCGCGTTCGGCGCAGGTTGGGCCGCGGCACAAGGGGTCGACACGACCCCCCCCTCACCCCTCCCGCTTCGCGCGCGACTGTGGGTGCGGCCCGCCGCCTCCCTCGTAGTGCCTGGCAGCGGCCAGCTGCTCGCCGGGCAGGACCGGGGCGCGCTCTACCTCGCTAGCGAGCTCTTCTTCCTGTCTCAGTTCGTGCGGCTCAACCAGGTGGCGCACCAGCAGGCCGACCGCCTCCGGGATCTTGCCTTCGACGTGGCGCGCCGGAGTTATGCGCCGTCCCCAGCCGTTCGTGACACCGCCTTCGAATACTTCGAGCAGATGGGGGAGTTCAGCTCCAGCGGGGCGTTCAACCGCGGCACCGGCCCCAGTTTCGTCCCCGAGGGCGACCCGGCGACCTATAACGGCGCCATGTGGTTGCTCGCCCGGCGCACTTTCTGGGATGACCCCAACGTGCCGCCACCGCCGGGCTCGCCGCAGTACCTGCGTGCGCTGCAGTTCTACTTCACCCGGGCGGTCGGTCCCAACTTCCTCTGGTCGTGGCGGGACGCGGCGCTCGAGCAGCAGGAGTATCGGCGCGCGATCCGCCGCAGCGATGACGCGTTCCGGCAGGCCCAGAACCAGGTGGGTCTCTTGCTCGCCAACCATCTCGTGAGCGCGATCGATGCGCTGATCTCCAATCGGCTCAGCGCCGCCGCCGGGCGCCCGGCCCAGCTGAGCACGACGCTCGGACCTCGCCACGCCCTGCTGCACGTGCGCTTCGCCTTCTGACTGAGGCCGCGTGCACCCACACGACGAGCGTCGTGTGGTTTGTTTGACACCATCCGCAGCGCGGCGTAAGTTTAGGCGCGCTCGACCCTTACGCGAGGAGGCAGGTGCGGACGCGCCCGACGATTCTCTTCTTCTCGCCGGCTGGTCGTCCCGTCCCTGACTTCGTGGCCCGGTGGGTCGACGGGAAGGGACTGACCGTCGTCCCCGTGCACGATCCCGCCCTGGTCGAGCAGATGGTGCTGCGCGCGCTCCCCTCCCTCGTGCTCATCGATGCCGACGGCACGAAGGACCAAGGCCTCAAGCTGTGCACGCGGCTCAAGTCCGACCCGTACATGGCGATCGTGCCGTTGGCCGCCGTTGCCGGGCGCCACTCCACCGATCGCGTGCGGGAGTGGTTCGCGGCCGGGGCCGACGAGGTCATCACGCCGCTGTTCGAGCCCGCGGAGCAGGCGGGGCGCCTCGACGGCCTCGTGACCCGGACCCAGCGGGACGTCGCGGTCAATCCGTCCACCCGGCTGCCAGGCACCACCGAGATCGAGCGCGAGATCCGGCGGCGCATGGAAACCGCGGAACAGTTCGCCGTCTGCTACGCCGACCTGGATCACTTCAAGGAATACAACGATCGCTACAGTTACTACGACGGCGATCGGGTGATTTACATTCTGTCACGCATCCTCCACGACGTGGTAAAAGGGATGCTCGGCGGGCAGGGGTTCGTGGGACACATCGGGGGCGACGATTTCATCGTCGTCATTCCCATCGCCTCGATCTCGGAGGTGTGCACCGAGGTGCTGTTCGTGTTCGACACGCTGATCCCCTACCAGTACAACGAGCAGGACCGGCGTGCGGGGTATTACTTCGGGAAGGACCGCCGCGGACAACTGCACCGGGTTCCGCTCATGACGCTGTCGATCGGGATCGTGACGAACCAGCATCGGCGCTTCATGCACCCGGCCCAAGTGAGCGAGCTTGCGACCGAGATGAAGAGTTACGCCAAGATCCAGCCGGGCTCGGTCTTCGTGGTCGATCGCCGCCACGATCCAGCCCCGAACGCCGACGAAGAGGGCTAGCCGACAGTGAACGTCACCTGTCCAACGTGCGAGACCGTTTACCGGGTCGACCCGGCCCGAGTACCGGCAGGGGGAGTGAGGGCGCGGTGTGCAGTATGCAGCGGCGTCTTCCTCGTGGACGCCTCCTCCGCAGCCGTTGGCGTACGGCCGCCCACTCCCCCGCCTGCTCCCCAGTCGTCGGCCCGCTCTCCGCAAATGGCTCCGGCCCGGCCAGCTGCTCCG
>DASQAH010000160.1:0-10931 GCA_035635835.1 Gemmatimonadales bacterium | reverse complement strand
GGGGGGGGGGGGGGGGGGGGCGCCATTCAGACTACCGAGCAGGGTGCGCGGCGTGTAGCGTCCCGCCGGCAGAACCCCTTGTCCGGAGGCGATCGTTACACCCGCGGCAGGCGCCCCTCCCAGGTTCGCCACGACGAGCACCGCATGACTGCCCGATCGGCGCAGGTAGGCGGCGACATGAGCGTCGCTGGCCGAGAGCGGGACCAGCGTCCCCGTCGCTAGTGCCTCGTTTTCCTTACGCAGGTGGATCAAGCGGCGGTAGAGGTTCAGCAACGAGCTGGGATCGGCGTCTTCCACAGCGACGTTCGTCGTCAGGGAGTCCGCCTGGGGCGCCTCCCACGGCGTGCCGGTCGTGAATCCCAGGCCGGGCCGCGGACTCCACTGCATCGGGGTCCGCAACCGTGGGTCGGGCTTGTCGCCCGTCATGCCGATCTCCTCGCCGTAGTAGATGAAGGGCAAGCCCGGCAGCGTCAGCAGTAGTGTCGCCGCGATCTTCGCGCGGGCGACGTCCCCGCCGAGCGCGGTGAGGACGCGGGTTTGGTCGTGGTTGCTGAGGAACGGCGACCAGCGGAACGCCGGCAGGGTGTCCTGGAGCCGAAGGAAACCGGCCAGCAGTCCGGTTGCCGAGCCGGTGCGGACCGCTGACAAGAGCGAATCGGCCAGCTCGAAGCTGAAATACGACGTGAGCTGGTCCGGGTAATACGGCAGCACCGCCGCGATGCTGCCCCACGCCTCCCCGACCGTGTAGGCGTCGGGCTTCACGCTATGGATGTGCTCGGCGTACTCATGCAGGAAGACGTGGGTGCCGGGGCACCCCATGAGGCAGGTCCCTTCCTCCACAAGGTAGGGCACCGCGTCCAGGCGGAAGCCGTCCACGCCCATCTCTCGCAGCCAGAAGGTGGCGACCTTCTTCGCCTCTTCGCGCACGGCCGGAGTCTCGTAGTTGAGGTCGGGCATGCCGGACCAGAACACGCCGTAGTAGTACTCTTCCCTCACTGGCGAGCGGTGCCAAACCTCCTCCCCCCACGGGCCTTTGCCGAGGGGGGTGGTCGAGAACCGGTACCACGCGCGATACGGCGACATCGTGTCCCGCAGTGCCGCCTGGAAGGACGGGTGCGCGCTCGAGGCGTGGTTTAAGACCATGTCGACGAGTACCCTGATGCCGCGGCGGTGCGCTTCCGCCACCAGGCGCTTGAAATCGTCGTTCGTGCCGTAGGCCGGCGCGACGCGGTAGTAGTCGCTGACGTCGTAGCCGTGGTAGCTGGGCGAGGCGGCCACCGGCATGAGCCAGATGCAGGAGGCACCGAGGCTGGTGATGTAGTCGAGCTTCTGAATCAGGCCGTTCAAGTCGCCGATGCCGTCGCCATCGCTGTCGTAGAACGACCGGACGAACACCTCGTAGCAGACGGCACCATGCGTCCAAGGCGGGGGGGGCGCGGAGGCCTGCGTCGGCGCGTCCTGGAACAGCCATTGGTATGCCGCCGGAAACTCGCGCCGCCAGAACCACTCGGCGTGCTTCCCGTCGGACCGGACGACCGCCCGCACGTCGCTGCCGATCGTGAACCCCGCCGCCGCGAGCGTATCGATCATCCGCTGGTGATCGCGGACGTATTCCTCCGGGGTGTCCCCTTCCAGTGCCCCCGTCACCATGTAGATGCGCGTCCCGGGACGTGGGTGCGCGCGGCGCGCGACGGCGTAGATCGACGGCGCGACCCAAAAAGCGGGCGAGAACACGCCGACCCGGCCGAACACATCGGGGTACTTGAGCCCGGCGTACAGGGAGATCAGCCCACCCATGCTGGAGCCGGCGACAGCGGTGTGGAGGCGGTCGGGTAGCGTGCGATAGTGCTGATCGATATAGGGCTTCAGCGTTTTCGCGAGGAAGTCGACGTAGGCGTCCCCCTCACCGCCCCCGTATTTCTGGTTGTGCCAGGGAGAGTACTCGTCGAACCGCCGCTGCTGACCGTTGTCGACCGCGACGACGATTGCGCCCCCATCGCCGAGCGCGTGAAGGCTGTCGAGCGTCTCATCCACGCCCCACTCGCCCGCGAAGCTCGTCGCGGCGTCGAATACGTTCTGCCCGTCGTGCATGTAGAGCACGGGGTAGCGCTGCTGCGACGTGGTGTAGCCGGGCGGGAGGTAGAGCCAGACCCGCCGCGTGCGCCCGAGCTGCGGCATCGCGAAATCGGGGCTCAGCATCGAAACCGATGCCGTGGCAGTGGACGGCGCGCTCGGCCGCGGGCTCTCGTCCCGCCATCCCATCACCGTTGCGGCGTACGAGGCGGCGCCGGTCGCCGGCACCACGAAGCTGCGGTTGGGGACATCGCGGCCGGCGCTGTCCTGCTCCACCGTTTCCCACGATCCCAGAGTGAATTTGAATTCGATTCGGCCGCGCACCGAGCTCGGGAGCGTGATGGCGTACCGTCCGTCGGCCCGCGCTGCCAAGCGATACCCGGGCGCAGCGGGGTTCCATCGGTTGAACGTCCCCGCCACGAAAACCGGCGCGCCCGCCGGCGACTGGGCGGGTAGGGCCAACTGGAGGGTCGCCTGCCCGTTCGCAGGTAGAGCGGCGACCACCACACCGAGGGCTGGGGCGAGCAGCCGCCTCATGGATGCCGCGTCGCGGCGTCGATCGCGACACCCGAGTTGGCGGTGAGCTGGAGCTGGACAGCCCCGCTCGGATCCACCACGATGGCGGTACCGGCACAGGCCGTCCCGACCAGCCCGCCCGTCAGGATGTCACAGTAGGTGCCCGGCGGCATCCCCGTGGCAATAGTGGCCGTCACCGCGGCGCTCTCGCGGTTGATAGCCACGAAGCCCATGGCGCCGCGTGAGAAAGCGATGGCGTTGGCGCCGTCGTCCCACCAGTGATTGATGTCCGTGCCAGCGACATTGCGGCGGAACCGCACCATCCCAGCGATCATGGGGTCGCGGTGCTCGCACACCCATTGGCCAATCGTCGCCGTCTCGAGGCTCGACGCGCAGGTCACCGTGTTCGTATTCCCGTTGGCATCGGACGGGGGACCCATGTCGTTTCCCGCCGGGCAGTCGAACGCGTAACTCGATAGGATGGACGGGTACCCGTAGGGCTGGGCCAGCATCCATACGTTGGCCACGCGGAAGACGCTGCCGTCGCGATAGCTGATGCCGCACTGGTGCTGGGTGTCGTGGTTCTGCAGGAACGCGACGGCCTTGTCCGCAGGCATCAGCCCCCACGCCGCCGGCGAAAACTGGCTTCCAGGTGGCCCGTTCGGGTTGAGCTGGGAGATGTGTTGTCCACCTATCCCTCGGAACTTGTCGCCGACCCCCACGAAGGTGAACTCGGTGATGTCTGCCGCGCCGCCGGAGCGATACGCTTCGCCGAAAAAGTCGTGCGGCGACAGCGCCTCCCCGGCCCCGCCGCTCACCTCGAGAAAGTAGTACGGAATTGGGCGTCCCTCCGCCGTCATCGTGGAATCCACGATCGCGAGAATGTCGTCGAGCTCCACCTGCTGGATGTGCTTCGCCGCGTCGATGCGAAAGCCGACGACCCCGAGGCGCGCGAGCATGATCAGGTAGCCGGCGATCTTCTGCCGGACCGAGGGCAGACCGGTATTGAGATCCGGCAAGCCGAACAGCTCGCAGTCCTGCACGTTGGCCGCGCTCTGGTAGTTGTTGACCAGGCACGGCGTGTGGAAATCGCCGGAACCGTACAGCCCTGGATAGTCGTACTTGGAGTAGGCGGTGCCGTTGCTGCCGACGCCGGGGCTCGGGTAGTTGGTCATGTGATTGATGACAGCATCTACGTAGATGCCGACGCCGGCGGTCTGACAGCGCTGCACCATCGCGACGAACGCTGTGCCGGTCCCCGAGCGGCTGAGCGCGATGCTGTAACTGACCGGCTGATAGCGCTCGCTCCAAGTGTGACTGGACTGGACGCTGTGCTCTTGGGGCGGCGACACCTGCACCGCCGTGAATCCCGCGGGCCCGAGAACCTGCTCACACTCGTTCGCGATGTCGGTCCACTTCCACTCGAACAGGTGCACGAACACATCGCCCGCGGCCGAGTGGCCACTGGGGCGGTAGGCTGGCGGGAGCACCGGGCGATCCGGAGGAAGGCCGGTCTGCAGCGGGGACGCCGGGGTATTGGAGCAGGCGACCGCGGCACAAGCGAGCAGCCCTGCTGCGGCGAGTCGGAGTCGAAGCGGAACGGCTCGGATCCAGTGGCTCATGAAAGACCCGCAGCTCCGCCGCGAAGCCGGCGGAGCTGCGGACAAGTGAAAACTAACGATCTCTGCGCGCTCAGTAGCCCGGATTCTGCTTCACCTTCGGGTTCGCCGAGAGCTCGTTCAAGGGAATCGGGTACAGATCGAGGTTCGAGCCCGTCGCCACACCAGCCTGCGTCCCACCCTTCCACGCCCAGAGATAGGTCCCGCCGCTGTACTGGCCATACCGGATGAGGTCGGTCCGGCGGTGGCCCTCCCACAGGAGCTCACGGCTCCGCTCGTCCAGGAGGAATTGCAGCGTGAGCTGGGGCGCCGTGATGTCGCCGGACGTGCCCCCGTAGGCGCGCCCCCGTAGCAGGTTCACGTAGGTCAGCGCTTGGGCCGCGGTGCCGCCGCCGCCGCGCAGCTGGGCTTCGGCGTAGATCAAGTAGGCGTCCCCGAGGCGGAACATCGGGAAGTCCGTGTCTGGGAACGTCTGGTCGGAACCGGCTACACCGACCGAGTTGAGGTTCGAGTACTTCGGCGCCGCGATCCCCTCTGTGAACGTGCTGATGCTGTTCACCGCCGTGTCCTGGCCGGTCGTGAAGAAGTACGCAGAACGGGTGTCGCCGGCGGCATGGTCTGCAGCCGTATTGAAGCGGTAGTAAGCCTGCGGCTTCAGGCGCAGCCCCCACCAGCAGCCGTTGACACCGTAATTGGCGTTAATCATCGCGCCGCCGCAGGCGGCGTGGACGAGGAACGTCGTCCCACCCCACGTCTGCGTGCGCGTTCCGTCAAACGGGACGGCGAAGATGATCTCGGGCGATGTGTTGTTGTCTGCAAGGAAGTTGTTCCGATAGACCGGAGCCAAGCTGTAGGCGCCGGAGCTGATGACCGCCTGGGCGGCCGCCAGCGCCTTGTCGTACGCCGGGGTGCCGGTGTAGACGGCCGCGTTCAGGTAGACGTGCGCCAGGACCATCTGCGCGGCCCATTGTGTGGCACGACCGTAGGAAGTCGCACCGGGTGCAGGAAGGGCTGGCAGAATGGCGTTCAGCTCGCTCACGACAAACCGATAGAGACTGTCGCGCGCGGCCGCGGACGGCGGTGCGCCGCCGACCGGGTCCGCCTCGGTCACGAGCGGGCCTCCTCCGAACATGTCAATCAGGTGCCAGTAGCTGAGCGAGCGTAGGAACCGGGCCTCGGCGCGGTATTGCAGAATCTGGGCATGGAGGGCGTCGTTGACGTTCCCCCGCGCGGTCAGCTTGTCATCTGTGGTCTGGCGTAGGAACTCGTTCGCCATCGCGACCTGGAAGTAGATCCGCGACCACATCGCGTAAACCCACACGTTGCTGGAAACCCACTGCTGGGTGTTGATCTCCGGGAGTCCGGGATCGCCCCACGCGACGATCGTCTCGTCGGTGGGCAGCTGGTTCAGCTGCCACCAGACGCGGACGTACTCGGCAAACCCCTCGTCGAGGCCCAGGATGTCTGGCTGGTTGGTCGGGCCCTGCTGCCCGGTGAGTGCGAGCCCCCCGTAGACTTTGGCGATGAATGCCTTGTAGGAGTTCGGGTCGCTGAAAATGTTCGCCTCGGTCACCGTGCTCTTCGGCTCGACGAGCGTGTCGGTGCAGGCGAGCGCGACGCCGGCCACAAGCACCGTGATGACGGCGATGGCCCTGCTGGCTCCGGTGTTCATATGTCTGATCCCTCTCATTGGGTTCGTCTTCAGGGTCGCGATCTAGAACCGGACGCTCAGCCCGCCCGTGAACGTACGGGCGCGCGGGTAGATGTTGTTGTCGATGCCGTTGATGCCTGCCGTCGGGTCCACGCCGCTGTAGCCGGTGATGGTGAACGCGTTCTGGACGGTGGCGTAGGCGCGCATAGGCTGACCGCTATAGTTGAACGAGTAGCCGACGGTCACGTTGTCCATGCGGAGGAACGACGCCTTCTCTAGATAGTAGTCCGAGAGGTATTGCGCAACTGTGAAGCCGGTCGCCAGCACCGATGCGTGCAGGTTGTACGGCGACGTACCCGCCGAAAGCTCGCGGTAGTCACCGCTCGAGGACGCCACGTTGTTGTAGACGTAGTTGCCCAGGTACGCCCGGAGCGTGAAACCGAAGTCCAAGTCGCCGTAGGTGAAGTGCGACGAGTGTCCCAGGATCCATCTCGGCGCCGGGTCGTGCATGGGCTGCCGGTTCTTAACACAGTTCACATCCTTGACCACGGTGTCGCCGGGCACGCTGTAGTAGTAGTCCTGGCGCGGCTTACCGTTCTGATACGCCTGCCGGCAGAGGAAGAACGAGTTGACCGGCTGCCCCGGCGTAAGGACCTCCGCGGTGGTGCCCACGCCGCCCGAGATGCCGCCGACATTGATCTGCGTGACGCTGTCGGCCGGGTTGATGCTGAGCAGAGTGTTGGTGTTGTGGGACACGGTGAAGTCGGCGCTCCAGGAGAAGCCACGACGGCCGCCGTCCATCAGCTGGGTGCCCAGGCTCATCTCAATGCCGCGGTTGCGCATGCTGCCGATGTTTTTCCAGACAAAGTTCGAGAGGTTGGTAGAGGGGTCGACGGGCACGAGGAAGAGCATGTCGTCAGTCTTCCGGTTGTACCAGTCAAGCGTACCGCTGATCCGCTGGCTGTTGAAGCCGAAGTCGAACCCGACATCCAAAGAGCCCGTAGACTCCCACTTGAGGTTCGGGTTCTTTGCGCCCGGCCGGATCGTGGTCACGTATTGGTTGCCGAACAGCACCTGGCCCTGCGGATTCCCAAACTGGTATGCGGCGTATTGGAGGTAATTAGGGAACGCCTGGTTCCCTGTCCTCCCGTACGACACCCGGAGCTTGAGGTCCGACAGCGAATGGACGTTACGGAGGAACGACTCCTGCGAGAGCCGCCACGCAAATGCCGCGGCGGGGAAGACGCCCCACGAGTGGTTCGCACCGAAGCGAGAGGACCCGTCGCGGCGCAGGCTCAGGGCCAGCAGGTAGCGGTCGTTGATGTTGTAGTTGGCCCGCCCGAAGAAGGAGATCAGCCGGCTTTCCTGGATCGGCGAGCTGTTTGTGACGTTGCCGGTGGTCGAGGTGGGAATACCGTTATCGCCGAGCAGGTCGGTGCTGAGGTGCGTCTCGTACAGGGAGGTATACTCCGCGTGCGAGCCCGACCACGAGTACCCCGCCGTCAGATCGAGGCTGCCGGGCCCGACACCTGTCGGAGCCGCGTAGCTCAGGTACGTGTCGAGGAGCGTGTTCGTCATCTGGTTATCGTTGTGCCACAACTCGCCCAAATAGCCGAACTTCTGCTCGGGGTGCGTGATGCTGGGGTTGAATGTCACCGACGCCACCTGAGTAACGTCGTAGGCTAGGTTCAGGTGCGCCGTCAGCGCGTTATTGAGAATCGGCAATTGCCAATCGCCCTGAATGTTGCCGATGCTGCGGTACGTCGTGCCGTGGGACTTGTCCAGGGCCAGAAGAGCGACCGGATTGTCTCCGGAGGTCAGGCTGTTCCCCGGCCACTCGTAGTAGCCGGTCGGGCTCGTGGGATCCATGACCGGCTGAGTCGGCCCCATCGTCGCCGCATTGCCGAGCACGCCGCCGGTCGCGGTGGGGGTGAACTGGTCAAGGGTGCGCGAGCCCCTGAGGCTGGTGCGCACGCTCAAGCGGTCGTTGAAGAGGCGCTGCGAGTAGTTCAATCCAAGCGAGAGCCGTTGGGCCGTGCTGCCCTGAATGACGCCGTCCTGATTGAGATAGCCGAACGACAGTCGCCAAGTGCTGAGATCACCCGCGCCCGAGACGGACAGGTTGTGATCCTGTCCGTACCCGGTGCGGTCCACCAGGTCGAACCAGTTGGTGTTCGCGCTGCCCAGCTGGCCAAGGTACTGCGGTGCGTACTGGGTGACGGCGGTCCGGAATTGGGCCGCGTTGAGCATGGTGGGGAGCCTGGTGACCGAGGAGGCCGAGACGCTGGTGCTGTACTCAAACTGCGGGCCGCCGCGTCGCCCGGCCCTCGTGGTGATCAGCACAACGCCGTTGGATCCGTTCGCGCCATAGATCGCGGCGGCCGAGGCGTCCCGGAGCACCGTGATGGTCTCGATATCGTTCGGGTTCAGGAAGTTGAGCGGGTCGCGGCCCGCGGAGATACCGCCGCCGGAGCCGCTGCCCACCGGCACGCCGTCGATGACGTACAGGGGCTCGCTGCTGGCGTTGACGGAGGTCGTACCGCGGATGCGGATCTGGAGGCCGCCGCCCGGCTCGTTGTTATCCACGACCTGCACGCCCGCGACCTTGCTCTGAATGAGAGCTCCGGGGCTGATGATGCGGCCCGGGTTGAACTCCGCCGCCCCGAGCTGGGTCACGGCACCGGTGAGGTTGCCCGCAGTTTGCTGCCCGTAGCCGACGACCACCATCTCCGAGAGGCCCACCGCCTGGGCGGTCAGCGCGAGATCGACTGTGAGCGTATCGCCCCCCGCGATTGTGATGGCCCGCACTGCCGGCGCGTAGCCGAGCATCCTGGCCCGCAGGCTGTCCGTGCCCGACGGGACTCCGGTGAGGATATAGCGACCGTCCGCCTGGCTAAGCGCGCCGCGGCTCCCGAACGTGACCGTGGCTCCAGCGAGCGGCCGCTTCGCCGTGGCGTCGCTGACACGTCCGCGGATCGTGCCGGTGGCCTGTTGCGCGCCAAGCGGAGCGACCCAGAGCACTGCCAGAAACGCAACGAAGATGAACGGTACTCGTCTCATGCGCGTCCTCTCAAGTCGTAGGGCGTGATTGGTATCGCCAACCGGATTGGTGTGCCACAGGCAACCTGCGGAAAAGTGAACCCGGGCCCGAATGTGCTTCCCACATACAGCGAGGGTACGAATCTGTCAAGTCAGCGAGAGCCTTGAGCTTCACTCAGTCCGGAGGAGGGGAGGTGTGGCGTTGGGTCGGAAGCCCGGGGCAAGCCACTGCCCTGTCGATCTGCGCTAACCCCGTTCGTCGTCATCAGAGCGAGCTTCTGTCGCTGCCGAGCCCAACATCAAGAAGGAGGCAATACAGTGCACCCGTCTTTCAGAGCAGTTCCGCTTCCCCGCAGTATCGCCGCGGTTCTCGCCGTTGCGGCGATCCTGGAAGCGCCCATGCGTGCTCAGGCTCAGGTCAGGCATGACGCGCAGGGCGCATGGGGGGGCAAGACGAGGGGGGTGGGCCATTACGCAGACGTGAACGGCATCAAGCTCTATTACGAGGTCGCCGGAACGGGACGACCGCTCATCCTGCTCCATGGCAGTCTCGGCGCGATCGAGATGTTTGGCCCCAACCTCCCAGCACTCGCCGCTGGCCGCCAGGTCATCGCCGTCGACCTGCAGGCCCACGGGCGGACGGCCGATATCGATCGACCCCTCAGCGTCGAGCTGATGGCGGACGATATCGCCGCCCTGATCAAGCACCTTGGACTCGAACGGGCCGACATCATGGGCTACTCGCTCGGCGGCGGCGTTGCCCTGCAGACCGCCATCCGACACCCTGAAGAAGTGCGCAGGCTCGTGGTGGTGTCGACACCATTCAGGCGCAGTGCGTTCTATCCCGAGATACTCGCTCAGCAGGGGCAAGTGAGTGTCGCGGCCGCCGAGGCAATGAAACAGACCCCGATGTATCAGTTGTACGCCAGTATCGCGCCGAGGCCCGAGGACTGGCCCCGGCTCCTGAGCAAGATCGGCGAGGCGATGAAGCAGGATTTCGACTTCTCTGGAGCTATCGCCGGCATCAAGGCGACGACGCTGGTCGTCGCGGGGGACGCCGACATATTCCCTCCCGCACATGCGGTGGAGCTCTTCGGACTGCTCGGCGGCGGGAAGCGAGACGGCGGATGGGATGGCGCGGGGCGTCCGAAGTCGAGGCTCGCGATTCTACCGGGTTTGACACACTACCTCATCTTCAGCGCACCGGCGCTAGCGGCCACGGTCATTCCGTTTCTCGACGAGCCGGCGACGACGGGCCAGTGATTCCGCTCCCCGACACTTCAGTCGGGGGGCGTGTCGTGTCCAATCTCAGTCGGGCCGCCGCGGATGGCGACGCAGCCCGGCCGCCGCTTCGTCGATCCGGACGATGTACGCCCGCACGGCCTCGCCACGTGCGCGCTGGGGCACGACGAAGTGGCGGTCGTCGGGCCGCACGCTCTTCAAGTCGTCGACCATCAAGTCTCCCCCATGCGCCTCGACCGCCTTCTCGAAGCGCTCCACCGCCGAGAGCAGGTCCACGAGATCCTCGGGCTTCTCGGCGCCCGTGATGGCGATCCCGCGGTTTCGCAACCGGGCCCTCACGTCCGCCGCGGCCGACGTGCGCTCCTCGAACTCTTCATCCCTGGCCATGCCAATACTCCTCGTCTCAATACTCCGCAAAGCCATCGTCCGGATAACAATACAACCACCGCTCCCCCGGCTCCGATGAAGCGACCACCGGATGCCCGCTGGCGCGTGCATGCTTGCTGGCGTGGCGGTTGGGGGAGCTGTCGCAGCACAGCGTAGCTCCACACTCCTGGCAGGTACGCAGATGGACCCATTGCGCCCCGATCTTCACGCACTCGGCGCACTCCCGCCGCTTGGCTTGCCTCACGGTGGTGATCGCTTTGAGGTGCGCGCAGGGACCGCCGGACATCGCAGACCTCTCCTTACTCGTGCAGCACTTGGTGCACCGCAGCGATGGCGATCGATCCCTCGCCCACAGCGGAGGCCACGCGCTTCAAGCTCCCGGCGCGGACGTCACCAATCGCGAA
>DASQAH010000159.1:0-10599 GCA_035635835.1 Gemmatimonadales bacterium | reverse complement strand
CGCTGGCTGATGAACCGCTGGCTCGGTTGGAAGGGAGCGGGGATCACGATCGGCGACGATGAGCTGCGCGACACGACGCAGAGCGCGCAGGGCGCCTTCGACCCGCAACCCTCGGTGGAGCCGCAGCGCAATTCGCCGCTTCAGGATCCCGGTTTTGACCCGTTCCCCGCCGGACGTAACCACGCCCTGATCACGGTCTCGGACCAGCAGATACTGGCGCGCACGACCGCCACCGCGTTCGTGCGACCGCCGCGTCAGAAGCCCACCGGGCGACGTCGCGCCGCAGTGATCGCCGCGAGTCGGTTGCGGGACGGCCTCGTCATCGTCGTGAGCCGCCATGCGCTGTCTGCCCTAGGCCCCGACACGCGCCCGAGTACCACACCCACGCTCGCGCTGGACGATCTGGCAGCCACCCGGGGGTTTCTCGTTTCCCTCGCGCGCTGGACCCGGCGCCCGGCCGAATGGGCACGGATTCCTCCGCCTCCCGCTCATGCGCGCCGCCCGCTCGTGCTGAGCGATGCGCCGCGTCCTGTGGGTCTGGCGCCTCCCCTGCTCGCGCCGCCCGGCGGCGCCGCGCTCTCGGTGCTCCCCGCCCCTGAGAGGCCGGATCAGGCGCGCCGTCAGAAACCGCCGGCCTGGATCGGGCGCGGGGGTCTGCGGATCGTGTGGGGGCATGTGGCTGCGCTCTCGCCGGCGATCTTCGGCGCGTCACGCCAGCGCGGGATCGACTCGCTGGTCGCGTTCCTGGATGGTGGGGGCTTCAACGTGTTGGCGGGTGACGCGTTCGCCGCCACCCTGGCCGACACCATCCATGCCGCGCCGTGGGAGCGGGAAGCAGTCCGAAACGGCTGGAAACAGCTGGGCGACGCGCTCGAGACGACGAGCCTGCACTGGATTCCGGCGGTCGAGCCGAGCGAGTTCCGGCTTCCGGTCGACACAGCCGCGCAGGCGGCGGCGGCGGACACGACGGCCGCTTGGTGCGCGCTCGACCCGCGGTATTGGGCCGAAGGGATGGGATCGAGCTACCGCGCGCTGGCGCGCCTCGCCGCCACGCGCAGCGACCTGATTCCCGCGGTCGCGCTCGACCTCGACCCGCCGGGCCGGCGACCTTCGGACAATCCGTTATGCGATGCTGCCTGGCGCGCCGCGCTAGCTGGCCTCCCGCGCGACAGCCTCTTCCCCCAGGAGCGTGCCGAGTGGTTCGCCGAGCTCCCCCCGGCGGTACGGTACGACTCCCTGCTCGAGAGCGGTCTGCTCGGACGCTATTACGCCGCCCTGGAGGAAGTCGTCGCCGCGCGCGCCGCCGCGCTGCGCGCCGAGCTGCGCCGCATCCGAGGCGACCTGGGCTTCGCGTTCGTATCGCGACAGCCGCCGCTCGACTGGTACGGGCTCGGGCTGCTGCGCGGTTTCTCGGCTCCAGAGGTGCCCGCGCTGCTGTGGACGACGGAAACACGCCCGCGCGAGTTGCTCGACCGCGTCCGCTCCCGCGGGATCGTGGCCGTGCATGCCGTGGGGCTCGCGCCGGCGAGGATCCCGGCCGGAGCCTGGCCCCGACTCAGCAGGGTAGTCTTCGGAGAAAACGACGGATTCTGGATCGGCCCCCTGCAAACGCTGCTTGCCACGCCGCGCGCGGCCGAGGGACGCCTCAGCCCCGACAGCCTAGCGCGGGTGATCCGCCGCCTCACACGCGCCTTGCCCCCGGCACCTGCCGCCCGGTAGTTTACGGTTCGGGAGGGGTGGGGCCGATGGTCGCGGTACGCCGGTTGGATGGCGTATCGAGGAAAGTCCGAGCTCCGCAGGGCAGACTGCCAGGTAACGCCTGGGCGCCGCAAGGCGACGGACAGGGCCACAGAAAACAGACCGCCCTGTATCCAAAGGGTAAGGGTGAAACGGTGGGGTAAGAGCCCACCGCGCGCCTGGCAACAGGCGCGGCACGGTAACCCCCAGTCGGAGCAAGGCCAAGTAAGCAGCGAGACCCGGCCCGGGTCATTCGAGCTGCGGGTAGGCCGCTTGAGGTGGCTGGCGACAGCCACCCTAGAGAGATGACCATCTATCCGCCTCGGCGGGTATACAGAACTCGGCTTATGGCCCCACCGACCTCCTGAATCCGCCAATGACGTCCAAGCCCTATCCGGCCCAGTGGGAGTCGGTGGCCGACCTCCGCGTGTTCCGCACCACGAGCGAGGAATGGCAAAAGCTCCTCGGCTGGCGCGCGGACATGCGCAAGCGGGGCTGGAAACTGCTGCGCGTCTCGAGCGAGGGACCGGAACTGGTCGCCATCTTCGGTCGTACCAAAGCCGACCGCGTCACCTCGTGAGGAGCTTGTTCTAGAAACCATGACCCGTTGCCTCGTGTTCGTCGGTGTCGTGCTCTCGGCGGCCGCTTGTGCCGGCGCCGGCCCGGCCTCGCACCCCGCAGCGCCGCCGGCTGCTTCACCAGCCCCTTCGCCCGCAGCCGCGCCACCCCAGCGAGGGACCCCGGCCCCCGGAGCAGACGCCATTCACCTGGGCCCGAGCTTGCTGCGCTACCTCATTGAGCGCCGCGTTGACATCCATCAACAAGTGCTCGGCCAAGAGTCCTCCAGCCAGCTCGCCTATCGGGTGTTCGCGACCTCCGCCATTCACGGTCCTTCCGACACCGCTGGGTACCCCACGACGTTTACACTGGATTCGATCGTGCCGGATTCCGGGATGAGGCTGCCCGGCACGATCAACCTGGCAAGCGCCCGTGGCTTGACTTTCACTGGGGTGCTGCGGCCCAACGGGGAATTCCACCGGGCGACGCCTTCGGACTCCACGATCGCCCAAGGCCTCGAGCAGCTCGTCGGGACGTTCCGCGACTTCTATCCTCACTTTCCCCGTTCCGGCCTGATCCTCGGCGCAAGCTGGACCGACACGTTGTCACGCACGAACCGCAGCGGATCGATCGACAACTTGCTGATCACCGCCATCACCACTTCTCGCGCCGCAGCGATTGTCGAGCGGAATGGTGCGCACAGCGTCCAGATTGAGTCCACCTCGGCGATCACCTTGAGCGGTAACGGGGCGCTTGGAGGTCAGCCAATCACCCTGCAAGGCTCGGGTTCACGCCATGCCGTAGAATTCGTTGCGGTTGACGGCCGCTACCTCGGCAGCGAGTCGCTAGACTCCACGCACATCACCTTCACGTTTCCTGGACAAACCGTACCACAACGTCTCGTGTCTCACGCCACCGTGAAGGTTCTCCCGTAAACAACCGCACCTTCAGCCTCGCGTTGGTGGGGCTCGCCCTGTCGCGGGTGGCGAGCGCTCAAGTGGTGCCGAACACTGCTACGACCTATTTGCACCCAACCGATGCGCGGGACGTCCGGGCGCTGTGGGTGAACCCCGCCGGTCTCGCTACCGCGCGGTATGCGTCGGTGTATCTGGACGTCACGGTCGGCGACCCCGGCGCACGCGGCCGCTTGCGTCAGCTGAGCGCCGGCTTCAATTCGCGGGGGTTCTCCTTCGGCTACCAACGCGACGTGTTCGACGGCGGCCGGCGCGGGCACACCTATCGGCTCGGACTCGGGGGCTCCTCGGGGGGCCTCGCGGCAGGTGTCGCCACTACCATGTACCGCGGGGATACCAAGGGGACCGGGCTCGACTTCGGCGTGCGCGACTCCTTGGGTTCGGCGCTGACGGTGGGCGGAGTCATCGCCAACCTTGGTCAGCCGACGGTGCGAGGGCTCGAGCAGCGGATAACCTTCGTCCCCGGGGCGACGCTGCGGCCGCTCGGCCCCAACGCGGCCCTCTCGGCGCACGCACGCATCACGACGGCGGAAGTGGTGAGCTACTCCTTCGGCCTACGCTGTCTCCTTGGGGGAGGGGGGGGACGGTGGGCCCCGCTGCAGCTGCTCGGACGGCTCGACACCGACCGTGCCCTGCGACGCGCCGCGTTCGCGTTCGGGCTGTCGCTGGGTGCCGCCGACGTGGTCGGCACGGTCGTCGCCACACCGGGGGACGTGAGCAGCCTGAGCGCCCTCAGCCTGTACGGTCTTTCTACTCGTTCCATGGTCCGGCGGCGCTGATCAACGCCGCGACCGCTCTCCCGCCCGGATCCGCATCCCGCCGTTGGCACCATCTGTTTGGATCTTGATCAGTCCCACGCGACGCGACAGCTCGAAGAACGGCCGCGCTGAGAGGCTGCGGTAGACGGTATCGCGTCGCCCGCCTCGCAATTCCAGCATAAAGCGGAAGCGCGGTCCGTTGTCCCAGTGGGTCTCGTCGCCAAAGCCGAGCAGGGTGTCGTGCCGATAACGGCGAACGCCGCCGGAGGTCACCACGGCTGCGCCGCCTCGCGTCGTCAGCACTAACAGGGCTTGCTCTTCACTGCCGCCTGGTTGAAACACGTACCTCGCCGTGTCCCCCGGGAGGAGGGCACCCTGACGATGCAGCGTGGCGGCGAGGGAGCCGGGTACCGGGGCAACCACGGAGAGTCGCGGCTTGCTCGATAGTGCGTACCAGGCCACGACTACCGCGCCTGCGACGAACGCCCCGAAAGCGAGGCATCCGACGAGGCCCGCCCCTACCGCGTATTTCACGAGCGTGCTGATCAGCGAGCCTTTCACCTTCACACGGCCCCGGGCCGCGGTGGGCAGGACCCCAACGAGTGCCTGGCCCACCTCAGCAGCCGACTGGTAGCGCCTGCCCGGGTCCTTCTGCAGCAGTTGGTCGATGATCGTCGCGAGCTCCGGCGAAACGTCGGACCGCAGCCGGCGGATCGGCTCGGGGGTGGCGGTGAGCTGTTTGGCCAGGATCGACGCGGACGTCGGGCCGTCGAACGGCGGGGCGCCGGCGAGCATGTGATACAGGACAATGCCGAGCGAGTAGATGTCCGAGCGACCGTCCACCGCGTCGCCGGCTGCCTGCTCGGGACTCATGTATTGCGGGGTCCCGAGGATCATGCCCTCGCTGGTGAGCTGGCTCGTCGCGGCCGCGCTCACCGCCTCCGCCGCCTTGGCGATCCCGAAGTCAGTGACGAAGACGTGGCCTTGCTTGTCGAGCAGGATATTGTCGGGCTTCACGTCGCGGTGGACTACGCTGCGGCTGTGGGCGTAGGCGAGAGCATCCGCGGCTTGCCGCGTGATGCGCGCGGAATCGCCAACCGACAAGCGGTGCCGGATCGCTAGCAGCTGGCGCACCGACGGTCCGTCGATGCACCGCATGATGATGTAGAGCAGGGCGGTCCCCTGCCGGCCGACTTTGTAGATCGGCACGATATTCGGGTGTTCGAGCTGGGCGACCGTGCGCGCCTCGCGCAGGAACCGCTCCGCGAGGGTGCGGGAAGGAGCGATCTCCAGGTCCAGGACCTTCACCGCGACATCCCGGTGGAGAGTGTCGTCGCGAGCCCGGAACACGGCCGCGAAGCCACCCTCCCCGAGCAACGGACCGACGGTAAATTCCTCCCCCTCGGCTCGCAGCGCCGCCTGTAGGCGCTCTTGAAGGGTGATGATGTCAGGGGCCATGTCGGACGCAAAACGTAGGAACGGCCAACGGCTCGCGCTAGGGCTGGCCGCCTTCGCCGTGGTGTGGCTGCTCGGCGTGTGGCCACCGCCGGTGTGGTGGCGCAGTCACTGGCCTCGCTGCACCGCGATGATGCGCCTGCGCCTGTCGGACGGTCGCACGCTCGGACCCTCAGACAGCACTCCCCGTGCAGCCGCGTCCCGCCCCGACTGTCCGAGCGGGCGACCGGCCCACCTCAGCAGCCTCTCCCCGCTGCTGCAGCGCATGGTGATCCTCGGCGAGGACTGGCGGTTTCGCATACACCACGGGATCGATCTCGCCGAGATCGCCGACGCGCTGGGGTTGAGCGGAGGGGGAGGGCTCCGGGCCGCGTGGCAGCGGCGTGACCGCATTCGCGGAGCCAGCACCATCACACAGCAGCTCGCCAAGAATCTCTACCTGTCGCCCTCGCGCAACCCGCTGCGCAAGCTGAAGGAGGCGGTCACTGCGCTGCGACTCGAACTGGCGCTCCCCAAGGACAGGATCCTAGAGCTATACCTCGGTCTCGCCGAATGGGGGCCCGGCATCTGGGGAGCCGACGCCGCAAGCCGGCAGTACTTCGGCGTGCCGGCCTCGCAGCTCACCGAGACACAGGCGGCCGAGCTTGCGGCCACGCTCCCGCATCCGCTGACCTCCAACCCGGCATTCGCCCCTGCGCGCATGCTGGCCCGGCGGGATCTGATCCTGGCTCGCTACCACGGCGTGCCGGTGTACATCCCGCCGGAGGAGGAGCCCGATTCCCTGTTCGCGATCCCTCCGATCACGCCTCCCATCATCCCGCGGCTGGCGGATACGGTCGCGGTGCCCGTACCCGACTCGCTGACAAAACCCCCGAGGCACCCGCTTCCCGTGGACAGTGCGCGGGACACGAGCAAGGCTAGACGCACAGACACACAGCGGTAAAAAGAAAACGGTGCCCAGGAGAGAGGTCCCGAACACCGTTACCAGTTTGCGATGGCGCGACTGTGGGTCTCGTAGTTGCTAGGCTAAGGACCCTCTCTTGTTCGCTCCCGGTTTCCTAGTCGACGAGACGCAGCGGCATCACCAGCGCCATATAACTCGCCGGGTCATCCCATCCCACAGGCTCCACCGTGGCCGCGCGCTCTGGGGCCTTGAGGGTGAGACGCACCTCGTCGGTCGGCATGTACTTGAGGATCTCGAGCAAGTAGGTCGCGTTGAACCCGATCTCCAGCGGCTCGCCCTCGTAGGTGACGGGCAGTTCATCCTGCGCCTCGCCCAGGTCAGGTGTCTGGACCGAAAACTTCACGGTGCCGCCGCTGAAGGCGAGCCGGATGCGGTGCGTCTGGTCGCTGGCGACGACGCTCATGCGGCGCAGCGCCCCCGCCATCGCCGATTTGTCGATGGTGGCGGCCTTGTCGTTCTCGCGCGGGATCACCTGCTCGTAGTTAGGGTAGGGGCCCTCGATGAGGCGCGAGAAGACCAACTTACCGCCGCAGCGGAACCCGAGGTGGTTGTCACTCTTGGCAACGTCGATCGCGGCGTCCGAGGCGAACAGCCGGCGGATCTGCTCCAGCGCCTTGGGCGGCACGATCAGGTCGGCGCTCGTGCCGCCGGTCGCCGGCACGTCCATCTTGGCGAGCCGGTGTCCATTGGTCGCCACCATCCGCATGCGGTCGGGGCGGAGCTCCCACAGCACGCCATTCAGGATCGGCCGACTCTCCTCCGTCGAAGCCGCGAAGGCGACATGCCCCACCAGCTTGTGCACCACCCCGGCCGTGGCTTGCCAGGCGCCGTCGAACTTCACGGCGGGAAAGGAGGGAAACTCCTCCCGCGGCAGGCCGAGCAGCTTGAACTTGGAGCGGCCGCACTCGATCGACACCCGCTGCTCCCCCAGTGCGGCAAAGCGGATCGGCGCCGAAGGCAGCTCCCGGGTGATGTCGATCAGCTTCTTGGCGGGCAACGTGACGGCCCCGTCGGCGTCCACATCCGCGGCTACGGTCGTGCTAACGGCGATATCCAGGTCCGTGCCTGATAGCCGCAGCCCGTGCTTGGTCGCCTCGACGAGGACGTTGGAGAGGACGGGCAGTGTCGTCTTGGCGGGGACGGCCGCAGCGACTGCCGTGAGCCCTTCCTGCAGTTGCTCCCGCGTGATCGTGAACTTCATGCCGCTGATCTTGCCTCTCCTCGAGTGGGGAAGGTAGTACTGCTTCTATATCTACATATAAATACTAGTAGTAGTAGTAGAGACCGGGGAAATGTGTGGCGAACCGGCAAGCTCTGCCACCAGCACGACCTGTGTGGTCCGCGCAGTGTTAGTGCCCTGTGGGCAGTGTTGGAGACTTGGGGATGATCCGGCTGGCCCCCGCACTACCCCACATCCCCCACATTTCCCGTCCTGCGTGTTGGCTAAAGTGCGGACAACTCCTGCCGGGCCATCTCGATCCGCTCCTTGAAGGTCCGGTCCCGCACCATCTGCCGCTCGACCTTGTCGACACTGTGGATCACGGTGGAGTGGTCGCGGCCGCCGAACGCCTGGCCGATCTCCACCAGCTGCATGCCTAACATGTCCCGCGCCAGGTACATCGCGACCTGGCGTGGGATGGTCAGGGTCTTGGTGCGAGCCTTGGAGCGGAGCCCCTCGGGCGTGACCCCCCAGCGTCGGGCCACGACCTCCTGGACCCGATCGATGCTCGGGGTCGGCTGGCCGCTGTAACTGCCGGCGTCCTCTCCCTGGCGGATCTTGTCGGAGAGCGCCTCGCGGGCGAGCTCGATGGTCACCTCGCGGTTCTTGAGGGATGCGAAGAGCAGCAGCTTGATGATGCAGCCCTCGAGCTCCCGCACGCTGGAGCGGATATGCTCGGCGATGAAGCGGAGCACGTCGTCCGGAATCGTGAGCTCGAGGTGGTCCTGCTGGGCTTTCTTGCGCAGGATCGCGATGCGGTGCTCGAGGTCCGGCTGCCCGATGTCGGCCACCATCCCCCATTCGAACCGCGAGATGAGCCGGTCCTCGAGACCGGGGATCTCCTTGGGGGGCCGATCCGAGGTGAGCACCATCTGCTTGCGCGCCTCGAATAGCGCGTTGAAGGTGTGGAAGAACTCGTCCTGGGTCATTTCCTTGCCTTCCAGGAAATGCACATCGTCCACCAGGAGGAGATCGATGTCGTTGCGATAGCGACGCCGGAATTCGGGCATGGTCCGCGCTTGAATGCTCTCGATGACCTCATTGATGAACTGTTCGGCGCCGACGTAGAGCAGCCGGGTCTCGGGGTTGCGGTCCAACACGGCGTGCGCGATCGCCTGCATCAGGTGGGTCTTGCCCAGCCCGGTGGCGCCGTAGATGAACAGCGGGTTGTACGTGCGCCCGGGGGCCTCGGCCACCGCGTGCGCGGCGGCGGCGGCCAGCTCGTTCGACTTGCCGACGACGAAGCTCTCGAAGGTGTAGCGTTCGTTGAGCGGCGTGTTCGCGGCCGCTCGCGCGGTCGCGACCGCACTCTCACGCGGCGCCACGAAGAAGTCCATCTGGGGACGCTGCTGGCGGTCTACCTGCACGCGGAACACCACCGCCGTCGGCCGACCGAAGACGCGCTCCGCGGCGCGCGCCAGAACCGTGGCGTGCTTCGATTCGTTCCACTCGACCGCGAACTGGTCCGGAGCGCCGAGGATCAACTGCCCCTCGTCCAGCGCGATCGGCTCGGCCGGCTCGAGCCAAGTCCGCACCGTCGCGTCGGGAAGTTCACGGCGCGCCTCTTCAAGCAGGCGCTTCCAGGCTTCTTTCGCTGACTGCTCCATCGACGATTGAAAAGAGGTGGGACGTCAAGCAAGGGCGGCCCGAAAGTACGGGGCCCTTGTGGAAAAGTCAACCTTGACCGGTCCGCGCTGGCCCGAGTAGTTTTCCCGCCCTCACGCGAGGACTGTATGGGCCCGACGTATCAGCCGCGCAATCGGCGGCGCATCAATAAGCATGGCTTCCGAGCGCGCATGAAAGACAAATGGGGCCGCGCAGTCCTGTCCCGCCGCCGGAAGAAGGGGCGCAAGCGCCTCACCGTCCGGCTGCCGTCCAAGCACCGGAGTCGGTAAACGCGCGAGCGGTACCCGCGACGCCTCCGCCTGGCGCGGGGCTCGGAGCTCACCGCCTGCTGGGAGAAGGGGCAACGCCTGCGCACCCCGCACCTCGACTTGGCCTGGCGCCTCAATCAGGCGGGCCATCCACGAACAGGAATCATCGTTCCACGCTTCCAGTCCACCGCAGTGGCCCGCAATCAATTGCGGCGCCGCGTGCGGGAGATCCTGCGACGCGACGTGCTCCCCCGCCTCCCGACCGTGGATCTGGTCGTGCGCGCGAAACGCTCGGCATATGCCGCCCCGTTTGCAGCCCTACGCGCCGAATTGACGGACGCCACCGCCCGGATCGCATGAACCCATCGCTCTGGCCGCGTCGTACGGTGATGGCGCTGATCCGCGGATACCAGCTCACACTGTCGCATCTGGTGTTCACGCAGTGTCGCTTCACACCGTCCTGCTCCCGCTACACGTACGAAGCGGTGGAGCGCTACGGCGCGTTGCAAGGCAGCTGGCTGGGAGTACGACGGATCCTCCGCTGCCATCCGTTTCACCCAGGCGGCTACGACCCGGTGCCGACGATACCAAGACGTCAAGACGTCCAGACTCCGAGACGCCCAGACCCCGATATGCCCGGACACCCAAAGGACTAATCGTGGATCGACGCGTCATTCTGGCAATCGTCTTGATGATTATTGTGGCAGTCGTGCCGGGCATCCTCTTCCCGCCGAAAAAGCCGCCGGCTAGACGGCCCAGCGCCACGGCCGACAGTGGAGTCGCGACCAGAGAGAGTGTGACGACGCCCACACGCACGCCGGTCGCAATCGCCCGAGCGCCCCAGCGCCCGGTCGCGACTGCCGAGACCGTCTGGGTCACCTCGTCGGTATATCGTCTGGGTTTCACGACCAGGGGCGCCCGGCTGGTGCGTGTGGAGCTCCTGGGCTACCGCTCCTTCGCACCGGGCGACTCGAGCCGGAACGTCGAGCTCGTGCGCGATGGGGCGGCCTGGCTGGACCATCGACTCGTGGTGGGAGGTGGCGGGGGGGGAGGAGGAGGA
>DASQAH010000158.1:0-10895 GCA_035635835.1 Gemmatimonadales bacterium | reverse complement strand
CGGTCCGACTGTCCGCGCAGTCCGACTCGTTGCGCGCCCGAGCGCTGGCCCTCCTCAAGACTGTCCCCCTGATCGACGGGCACAACGACCTCGCTGACGCGATCCGCGAGCGCGGCGGGCTCGACTCGGTGGATGTCGCCGTGCCGCAGGCTAAGCTGATGACCGACATCCCGCGACTGCGGCGCGGCGCCGTCGGCGCGCAGTTCTGGGCGGCTTACATCCCGGTCACGACTCTGCATCAAGGCATACACCCGGCGGTGTACGCACTCGAGCAGATCGACTTGCTTCACCGCCTGTGCCGCAAGTACCGCCAGACGTTCGCGCCGGCGCTCACCGCCGCCGACATCGAGCGCAACTTCCGCGCGGGCAAGATCTCCTGCGTGATCGCGATTGAAGGCGGGCACGCCATCGAGAACTCGCTCGGCGCGCTCCGTATGTTCTACGATCTGGGTGTGCGCTACATGACCCTCACCCACTGGGAGAGCCTCGACTGGGCGGTGTCCGCCAACGACAGCGTGCGGCTCGGCGGCCTCACGCCGTTCGGCGAGGACGTCATCCGCGAAATGAACCGGCTTGGGATGATGGTGGACCTTGCCCACGTCAACGACGCCACGATGGTGGACGCGCTCCGCGTCAGCCGCGCGCCGGTGATCTACTCGCACTCTTCGGCGCGGGCGTTGTCCAATCACCGGCGCAACGTACCGGATTCGATTCTTGCCCGCGTGAAGATCAACGGCGGCATTGTGATGGTGAACTTCAACCCGGGCTTCGTGTCTGAGGCGGTGCGGGCGTACGGCGACAGTGTCGGGGCCTGGGCCCGCGTGCTGCGCGCCTCCGGAGCGGACTCCGCGACGCGCGCCGACTCGCTGCGGACGTGGATGACCCGGGGCCCCAAGGCGACCGTGCAGCAGGTCGCCGACCACATCCAGCACATCCGGGACGTGGCCGGCATCGACCACGTCGGCCTCGGCTCTGACTTCGACGGCATCTCGGAGGTGCCGGCCGGCCTGGAAGACGTGTCGAAGTTCCCCGATCTGATCGCAGAGCTGCTGCGGCGCGGCTGGACGGATCGAGACGTCGAGAAGGTGGCCGGGCTGAACTGCCTGCGGGTGATGCGTGCCGTGGAGCGCGTCGCGGCGGACTTGAGAGGCGCGCGCTAGCCGAGCGACGGACTGCCGTGCCATATTGACGGCAGCCGCTTCGCAGGAGGTCGGAAATCATGAGGCGACCTGTGCAGGCAGTGATCGTCCAGGGCGTGATGGGGGGAATCCTGGCGGGGCTGGTGGTGGCGCTCTGGTTTCTGGTTGTGGACGTGCTCGTCGGCCATCCGTTCCGCACTCCGACGTTGCTCGCGGGCGTGCTGCTGCACCGCGAGTTTCCCCAGGCGACATTCCGTCTCGTTGCAGCCTACTCCGTGCTCCATTTCGGCGTCTTCGCGCTGCTGGGAGTGGCGATGGCCTGGGTGAGCGCGGCGTTGGCCGCACCGCCCCGGGTCTTGCTCGGCGTGGTGTTCGGCCTGGTGCTCCAGGAAGTCGTGTTTTACACGGGGCTGGTCCTGTCCGGGGCGCCGCGCCTCGATGTGATCCCCTGGCCGCACGTGTTCGGGGCCAACATCGCCTCGGGGCTCATTCTCATGAGCTACCTGCACCGCGCGGAGCGGGACCCGCGGCCGTTCGGTCTCGGCATCTTGCAGCAGCGTCCCGTTGTGATGCGGGGGCTCGTGACCGGGCTCATCGGCGCGGTCGCCGTCGCCGCCTGGTTCTTCGTCCGCGATCTCGCCGCCGGCGTGCCGCTACACACTCCCGCTGCGCTGGGCTCGGCGCTGCTGCTCGGTGCCGCGGGGCCGGCCGACGTCTCGGTGAGTCTCGGGTTGGTAGCTACCTACACCGTGGTCCACGTTGCCGCGTTCGTCGTGGCCGGCGTCGTGCTGGTCGCCCTTGCAGAGCAGGTCGAGCGAGTCCCCACCATGGCGTTCCTCGTGGTGCTCACCTTCATCGTGCTCGAGGCGCTGGTCGTCGCGACTCTGGCGGTCGCAGCCGAATGGGTGCTGGGGACGATCGGCTGGTGGTCGGTGGCGGTGGGGAACCTCTTGGCGGTGGTCGCGATGGGCTGGCAGGTGTGGCGCACGCATCCCCTCCTGCAGCGCCGGTTGTTCCGCGAGCCGATGCACGTTCGCGTGTAGCCGCGCCGGCATCAGACAGGCCCGGCTAAGCGCTCAGAGTCCTTGCGTGAACCTGAGCCCCAGGGCGCGGAAGCGGAAAGCCTCCGATCGCACGCCGGCCGTGGAAGTCGCCGCCGCGCTGTTCGTGATCGAGCCGACGAGCGCGAGCTCGTTGTTCTCGCCCCAACCGCGCGACAGCGTGAGTCCCACGTGCCACTCCGCCTGGACGGCGGCGCCCGCGAGCACCTGCTGTGCGCCCACTCCCCCGTCGGCGCGCACTCCCCAACGGTCGCGCTGCCTCGCGTACACCAGGCGGGCTTCGAACACGGAGAAGCGGTTCGGGGCGAAGTAGCCGTCCAGCGGGTTCGTGCGGAAGCCCATGATCCGCGCGAACGGCCCAACCTGCATGCCCGGCCCGAGGGGAGCGAGCGCGGCCATCGTGGCGGAGTAGCGCCGATTGCCGTCCGAAATCCACGCGCCGCCTCCGCCACCCGAAATGGACCAGCCGGTCCGAGGAGAGACGTCTACGCTCAGATCGACGGCGTCGATCACGAAGCCGCGCTGGATCAACAGGGCCGTCTCATCGAAGCCGATGCGGCTATACTCGATGCTCATCGCGGCGTACCGCGCGAGCCGGGTGGTGAGGCCGAACTCGCCCGTGAGGGGCGTGGTTGCCGCTCCCACGTCCGGCTCAAGCCGCCGCAGGCCCAGACCCGCGCGCACCCCCAGGCGCGGACTGAGGGCGGCGCTCACCGACCCGCCCGCGCCATAGCTCGTACCGCGACTCGCCCCCAGCGTCGCGTAGCGCCAGCCGGCGTGTAGCGTGAGGCGCTGCTCCCCGCTGAGCGCCGTGGTCAGTGAAGCTTCCTGCGCGATAAAATCGTTCGTTTCCGAATCGCCCGCGCCGTCTACCGCGGTTTCGACCTCGGGACGCAGCGCCGCACGAACCTGGCGCTCAAGCTCGAGGGCGGCGCGGTCGCTCGGCGCGAGCGCGCGGGCCCGCGCCGCGTAGCTCTCGGCGAGCGCGGGGTGGCCCTTCCAGTAGAGCGTCTGTGCCAGACCGAGCAGTAGCTCGGGATTGTCGGGATGGATTGTGAGCGCGCCGCGCCAGAGGCGCTCGGCACGGTCGAGGTCGCCGCTCCAGGAAACCACCCGCGCCCGCCCGGCCAGGGCGTCCGATCGCTCGGGCGATCGTGCCAGCACGGAGTCATACAAGGCTTCTGCCGCCCGCCGCTTCCCCGCCCACCCGAGCGCCGCCGCTTGCGACGCCATGATGTCCGCGTCGTTCGCCGCCAGAGTGCGCACGCGAGCGAACCGCTCGAGCGAGCGGGTCAGGTTGCCTTCCCAGCTGTCCAGGACGGCCAGCCGATACAACGCCTGCACATTGAGCGAGTCAGTTGCCAGCACCCGCTCGTAGGCGGCGCGCGCGGCTGCGTAGTTCCGGAGGCGGAACGCGTCCTCCGCTGCAGGCAGCTGCCCGGCAAGCGGACGTACGAGCGCCGCCGCCAGGACGGCGACCACGCGGGCCGACGGAACGCTCCACCTCACTTCCATCCGCTCCCCCCCCTGGGTTGTGCAGCCACATACAGTAGGAAACATCTGCCCCGCCGCGCAAATGGGAGCGCCCCGCGGGGTCGTTTGCTAGATTGGGACCGCGCCGAGGATGCTCGATCCTACCAGGCTTGGTGACCGTGGACGGAACCCGCCGGACCCCCGCCCGGCGGTGCGGCTCCTGCGGGTGAGCCGCTGTCTGGTCCCGACACTGTGCGCCGTCCTGCAAGCGGCGCCGCTCGCTGGGCAGAGAGTGGTCGCCGCCGGCGGCCCCTTAGGCGACTGGGCCGCCGCTGCCCAATCGTGGTTGGAGCGACAGATCACCCCGAACCGCGTCGTTCCCGACCCGGACGCCAGCCGCAGAGGACTGGCGGTCAGTTACGACATCTCACCCAAGACCCTTCCCAGCGGCTTTCACCGGTCGGCCACGTACGACGATGCGCTGGTGGCGCTCGTCTTTCAGCTCCACGGCGACTGGGACCGAGCAGCCTTCACCCTCCACGCATTGGCTCGCCTGGTGCGCTCGGATGGGAGCCTCTGGTTCACCTACAACACCGCGAATAATTGGCCCACAGAAAACGATCACGAAAGCGCCCTCGTTCGCGCGGGGACAGTGAGCTGGGTCGGCTATGCGCTGACGTTTTACGTGGCGCACGCGCCGCTGCGGAGCGGCGACCCCGCTGGCGCTCGTGAGCGAGCGTTCTTCGTGGCAACGGCCAGGCGCCTGGCGGACTATTTGGTTTCACTGCGAGTGAAGGCCCCGCACGACCCTCGCGACGGCCTGCTGCGTCTCGGTTACGGCACTCTTACCCTCGCCTTCGACTCACAGACGAGGACGGTGGTCGAGCGCTATCGCGAGGGGCCTGCTCCAGGGATCAGCACGGAAAACAACATCGCCGCCTGGTTCTTTTTGCGGCAGTTGGCGGCAGTGACTGGCGACGCTCGCTGGAGCGAAGCGGCCGCAGCGATCGCGCGGGGACTCGAGCTGTCCGCGTGGAATGATGGACTCGGCCAGTTCATCGAGGGCTTCGACGCCGGAGGCGTTCCCGACTCCGCCCGGGCGCTGGACTGCGCGTCCTTGGGCGCGCTGTTCCTGCTCGCCCGGGGGGAGAGGGCGAAGGCGGCCCGGGCACTCGCGACAGCGGAGCGCTACTACGCGAGCAAGAGCGGGGGGGGGACCGCGACCGGGTATCGGCCCTACGCCGACCGCCCGATCTACCAGGATAGCGCGGTCGGCAAGCTCTTCTTTCCTCAGGACCCTCACCGCCAGTGGCGGGAGCTCCCGCTGGTGTGGTCGGAAGGGTCGCTGCAAGTCGCGCTGGCATACCTGCGTTTGGGACACGCGTCCCGGGCCCGGCAGATCACCCTGGGCATGCGGCCGCTCCTAGAAGAGAACGGTGGGCTGCGCTATGCCTCGATGGACTTGCCGTTCGAGATGACCGACGCCGCGAGCGTCGCTGGGTCCGCCTGGCTGATCCTGGTGACGCGGGCGCTCGTCGGCGACTCCCTTGCCCGGCAGATATGGCGCTGACACGGCCGCTCATCGTCGGAGCGCTTCTCTGCGCCGCGACCGGCGCGCGTTGCGGAGCGCAGGCTGCACCGCCGCTCAAGTGGGGCGTGGCCGTGCTCGAGGCCGGCGTGAGCACCGACGCTCGTCAGGAGCAGGTCGCCGTGGAAGACTGCTTGGAGCTCGTCGGCATTCCGTACACGGTCACGAAGAGCGTGGAGCAGGCCGTGGGGCGCCCGCTCGTGGTTATTGCCGGCGAGTTGACCAACAGCCTGTTTACGCCGGCCGAGCGCGAAGCCCTGTACGCCTACGTCGAGCGGGGAGGAGTCCTGTTGGCCACGCAAGTCCAGGGCAACACGTTCTTTCCGCTCTTTGGCATCACTAAGGTCGTCACCAGTCGCACCAACTTCCGCGTCACCTTCGCGGCCTCGAGCGACCCGGCGCTGCGCTACATCAATCGACCGGAGGAGCGAACCATCTCCCTGGGAGATCCCGCACTGTATCTGCAGACCATCTGGTCCTCGGAATACACGGTCGGCCCAGGCACCGACGTCCTGGCCCAATACGAGGACGGTGCAGCCGCGCTGACGGTCAACGTTTACGGGCGAGGGCTGGCGTATGGACTGGGCCTGGGGTTCAAGGAGACCACGCTGATCCCTCGCCTGGCACGCAGCTTCGAAGCAGCGCGTCACTGGATCAACTGGTTCGAGCCCTCGGGAGATGTGTTTCGCCTGCTGCTCCGGGGACTGTACGAAACCACCGTCCACCCCTTCTTGCTCGTTCATACCGTCCCCGACGGCAAGGTGACGGCCCTGTGTCTCTCGCACGACGTGGACGCTCAGGAGTCGTTCCGCAACTCGCTCGTCTTCGCCCGGATGGAGGCGGCGCTCGGCGTGCGCAGTACGTACTTCGTGACGACGAAGTACTTCGCTGACTCCACGGACATCGGTTACTACACGCCGGAGCGGGTGTCCTGGATCCGCCGGCTCCAGAGGATGGGGTTCGAGGTCGGCTCGCATTCGGTGAGTCATTCCCTCAGGTTCGATTCGTTCCCCGCGGGGAAGCCGATCGGCGACCCTCAGGAGTACGATCCGGCCCACCCGAGCATCTTTGGGGAAGTGCAGGTCAGCAAAGAGCTGCTCGACCGCGACCTTCATCAGCGGACCGTCGGCTTCCGATCCGGCTATCTTCGCTTCCCGAACCCACTGCTGCGCGTCTTGGAAGCGTCCGGCTACCTGTTCGATTCGAGCGTGTCAGCGCAGTGGGTGCTGACGAACTTTCCGTTTTTCGGGTTTCGTGAGCGGACCCTGGGCAGCGAGCCCAGCCAGATCGTGGAGGTTCCCGTCACCTTGGACGACTCGCGGGGCGAGCTCCAGATACGGAACTTCCTGACCGCCGTCACTCAGGAAGAAGCCCTGCACACCTGGATGGAGGTCATCCGGGCCAACGCCGAGAACAACGCCATCTCGTGCCTGCTGATTCATCCCACCGACACCACCTACAAGCTCGAGACTGAACGCCGTCTCATCCAACACGTCCGATCGGGTGTGGAGGGGCGGACCGACACGTGGATCGGGGCGGTCGGCGCAGTGGCGAGCTTTTGGCGAGGACGCGCCCGCCTGCATCCTGCGATCGAGCAGCGCAACGGTCGGCCCGTGATCATCCTCCGAGACCTGAAGCGCGCGGAGCTTCCGTCCGGGCAGTCGCTGGTAGTGGAGGCGCGTACGCCCGGGGCCGTGCCGCGCGTGCTGGACTCCGAGGGGGCGGAGATCCCGGTCCGTACCCGCGCTGCCGGCGATCGGATCTTTCTGCTCCTGCCCTGACGGATAGCCGCGTGATCAGGATGGCTTGGAGTCCGCGGGCGAGAAGCCGCGGCGGACCATCTCGCCCCACACCCGGCGGTGCGTCTGCAGCGTGAAGAACGCCCGCAGCCGCCACCACACCGTGCGCTGGCGGTAGCCGAACGTTTCGAACACCGCGTACAACACCAAGCGGACGAGATCGCTGCCGCGCCGGTAGCGCCGGAAGCTCACCTCTTCCAGGGTGACCGCCCAGAGTGACAGCAGCATCCCGTAGCCCCACGCCACGAGCACGAACAGCAGGGCGAACGACACGTTGATGACGCCGAACGCGGCGCCCAGCGCGGTGATTACGTACCCGAGCACCTCCACCAGGGGCGCGAGCATCTCGCCGAAGGTATAGAACGGCATACCGAGCAGCCCGACACGACCGTAGCGTGGGTTGAAGAGCATACCCTTGTGTTCCCACATGGCGGCGATCAGCCCGCGCTGCCACCGCTCCCGCTGGCGGCCAAGAATCCGTCCTGTTTCAGGGACCTCCGTCCAAGCCACGGGATCGGGGATGAACGGCATCTCGTAGCGGACTTTCGCCCGCCGCAGATGCCGGTGCAGGCGCACGACGAGGTCCAGGTCCTCCACGACACTCGTCACGTCGTAGCCGCCGATGGCGGTGAGGTACTCCTTGCGGAACAGCCCGAAGGCGCCGGAAATGACGAGGCTGCCGCCGAGGTGGTTCCACCCGAGTCGGCCGAAGAGGAAGGCGCGGAGGTATTCGACGACCTGGATGCCGGGGAGGAAGCGGTGAGGGACGCGGGCGTCGGTGACGCGGCCGTCCTGGACGATGCAGTTGTTGGCGACCCGCACAGTCCCGCCGACCGCGGCGATCGGACGGCCGAGCAGGAACGGGCGCGTGAGCCGGAGCAGGGCGTCGGGCTCGATGAGGGTGTCGGCGTCGACAGCGATGACGAGGGGGAAGCGGCTCGCGTTGATGGCGGCGTTGAGGGAATCGGCCTTGCCGCCGTTCTCCTTGTCGATCACCAGTAGCCGGGTACGGGTGCGCGACCGGTACACGCCGCGCAGGGGCTGCGTGGA
Source organism: Gemmatimonadales bacterium (assembly GCA_035635835.1). GTDB lineage: Bacteria > Gemmatimonadota > Gemmatimonadetes > Gemmatimonadales > GWC2-71-9 > 13-1-40CM-70-15. Next base: position 2,785 of record DASQAH010000158.1, on the reverse strand, counting down.
AATCCCCTCGGGGTAGGTGCGCGGCACTTCGTACAGGTCGAACGCGTGGCGCATTCGCTCGAAGGTGTCGTCCTTCGAGCCGTCGTTCACGACAACGACTTCGAAGGTCCGATACTCGAGCGTGAGAATCGCGGTGACGCTCGACTCGATTGTGGCACTCTCGTTGTAAGCGGGAACGAGGATCGTGATCGGCGGTAGGGCGTCGCTCTGCATCAGGCGCTGGAGGTCCTCGTCCTCCGCGAGACGGGTCTGCGCCCAGATCTCCGGGATCGACAACATCAGCAGCAAGGCGTAGAACGTGTTAAGGACCAGGAAGTAGATCAGGATGACGACGTCGGTCGCCTGAATGAGGTGGCTCACGCGGCGTATTCCGCCAGCGCCTGCGGCGTAAGCCCGAGGACCAGGCCGGCCATGTCACGGGAGGCTTGGTCCGGTCCGACTTCCGCCTCGAGCAGGGCATTGCGGCCGGCCGCGCCTAAGCGGGTGAGGGCGAGGGCCGCGCGCAGCCGCACCCACCACTCCGGGTCGCGCAGGGCCGCTCGCAGCGCGGGAAGCGAGCTCGGATCGGCGATCATACCGAGCGAGCGGGCGGCCTGGGCGCGGACCGGCCACGCCTCGTCCTGGACGAGGAAGCCGAGCGCGGCGACGGACTCAGCGTGCGGGAATTTGCCGAGCGCGCGGGCCACTTGGGATCGGACCTCTGCATCCAGATGGGTGGCGAGCGTCGTGAACGGCTCTCGCAGTACCGGCTCGTCCAGGCGCCCGGCGAACTCGACGATACGTGGGAGCCGGGGGTCGTTGAGTCGCCGAAACAGGGCTTGCAGATGTCGTAGCACGGCCGGGCGCGCGCGCTTCAGGACGCTTGCGTAGTAGGCTTGGACGGTCGGGCCGAGGAACGGCAGCTGGTCCAGCGCCGCAGCCACTAGCAGTGGGCTGTCGACGCGCTCGAGTGTCGTCGCGGCGGAGAGTTGGATTGCTGGGTGCGGGTCGCGCAGCAACTGGCGCACGCGGCTGATGTCGCGCGGTGTCGCCGCGACCGAGAGGAAGCGCGCGCAGTCCAACCGCTTCCACCAGCGAGCCGAGCGGCTGTTCGCGCGCACCGCCTTCGCCCACCACTGGTTCTCGAGCCCCCGCGAGAGCTCCTGCCACCGCTCGCTCGCCACGCGGGCGGACCAGGTGATGAGCGCGTCGATCGCAATCGAGGCCGGGAGCCGCGCCAGCAGACGGAGGACCTCGTCCTGCGTCGCTTGGCCGAGCGTCCATCGGTGCATGACCTCCTCGAGCTCGAGCCGACGCGGATCGAGCCTGGCGCGCCGGCGCAACCGGATCCAGCGATTCAGAATGATGAGGATGACCAACGCGACGAGGAGTCCGCCCTGGACGATGGCGACGATGAGGAGAAACTCACGACTCCTCACCGCCCCACCCAACGCTTGATTTTCTCGAGCGAGACGCGCAGGCTCATCGGCTTCACGAGGTAATCGAGCGCGCCCGCCTCGAGACCACGCAGCTGTTCCTCCTCGCTCCCGTGCACCGTCGTGAACACCACGCGATACGTGCCGGGACGCTCCCGCTGCAGCGCGGCAAAGATCGAGTAACCGTCGAGCGCGGGGAGATCGACGTCCAACAGCAGCAGGGGGTGAGTTCCCCGCGTGTCGAGGGCGATCAGCTCACGTAGCGCCTCGCGCCCGTTGCGGTAGGCCACGAACCGGTAGCCACGGGTGCGGAGACCGTAGGCGAGCAGCTCGGCGAGCGCTGGGTCGTCTTCCACGAAGATCACCTCTGGCACCTCGCTTGCACCCGCCTGCGCGGCAGCGGGTGCTACAGCCGCCGGCTGCGGCGCGGCAACCTGAGGCGGAGGAGGGGGCAGGGGAGGGGGCAGGGGAGGGGGCGGGGGAGGGGTGGCGCTTGGCGCCGGTGCTGGCCCAGCTGCGATGGCCTGGGGCTCGACCGCCGGAATAGCGGCGGGTGGCGCTGCTGCGGCGGGGACGACTGGCGGCGCGGCGGGCGGCGGCTCGGGTTCAGCCGCTGCCGGCGGCACTGCTGCGACCGGCTCGGCTGCTGGTGCGCTCGGTGACGGTTCGACCTCGGTAGTGGCAGGGGGTTCGTCTGCGTCTTCGGGTGTCAGAATCCACGGCAACTCTGTGACAGGAGGCGCCGGAGCCGGCGGAAGAGGGGGCAGCTCTGCCTTCGGCTTGGGGCCCGGAGGAGGAATCGTGGGAGCGCTGGGTGTTTGCGGCCATACCGGAGGTCGCGCTGGCGCCGGGCGAGCGGGGGGCGGCGGGGCAGGCCGCTCACCCGTTCGCGGCGGCACTGACGACGGGTCTTTGTCCGCGTCCTCTAGCGGTTTAGGTGGCAACGGTGTCGGCCGTGTCCGCGGGGGAGGCGCCGGTGCAGGTGCCGGCGGTCGAACGCTGGGCGAGGCCGGGCGCGGCGCTGTGACTGCGTCATCGATTGGCTCGCGTGGCGACGGTGCCGGCGGTCTCCGCCGTGGGGTTGCCGGTGTAGGTGCCGCCGGTCGAACGCTGGGCGAGGCCGGGCGCGGCGCTGTGTCTGCGTCATCGACCGGCTTGTGTGGCGAGGGCGTGGACGGCGTCCGCGGCGGTGCCGGGGCGGCCGGCGGTCGAACGCTGGGTGATGTGGGGCGAGGCGATTGGGTCGGTTTCGCTACCCCCGCTTGCGAGGGGCGAGGTGGCGAACCGACCCGCAGCAGCGGTCGTGGAGCAGCTGGCTGTGGACGCGGCGAGGGCGGGGGAGGACTCGGGGGGGGGGGGGGGGGGGGGAC
>DASQAH010000157.1:0-8309 GCA_035635835.1 Gemmatimonadales bacterium | reverse complement strand
CTCCCCCCCCCCCCGACGCGCACCAGGCTGGTCGACTGCCACTTGCTCCAGGCGCGCCTGGAATCGCGCTCCGAGCGGCCGCCGACGAACCGGACCTCTTCGCTCAGGCGCGGCGGCAGGGCGGGATCGGTCCAGATGCTGATGACGCCGCCCGAGGCGTTGCCGAAGAGTGCCGAGGCGGAGCCCCGCAGCACCTCGATCCGGTCGACCGCGCCGAGCTCCAGGTTGGTGAGCTGCCCCTGGCCGTCGGGCAGCGTCTGGGGGATCCCGTCGAGGAGTACCTTGATGCCGCGCACCGCGAACGCCGCCCGGCTGCCGAAGCCGCGGATGGAGAGCCGCTGGTCGAGGGAGAAGTTGTAGCGGTTGGCGGTGTAGACCCCCGGTATCGCCGCCAGGGCCTCGTCGAGACCCCACGTCGGCCGGGCGCGGCCGATCTGCGCGCGCTCCTCCAGCTGCACGGCAAGCGGGATTTTGGTGAGTGGGAGAGAGGTCCGGGCGACGGAGACGGTGACCGGGGACAGGGTCACCGGCGTCGTGGAATCCGGTCGCTGCGCGCTCAGTAGTAGCGGGAGCGGGAGGCTGGCCGCCGCCAGAATGATCATGCACCGCGGCATGGGTCCCGGGAGGGGTGGCGGGGCGCGACTCAGGAGGGCCGGCGCAACAGCCGATTCCACCGGATCCGGAAGGGGTCGGTGGCGACGCTCATATAGATGAACAGAGGCCGCCCTTCGATGTGGGCCCGCGGCAGGAAGCCCCAGAAGCGGCTGTCGCGCGAGTCGTCGCGGTTGTCCCCCATCACCCAGAAGCTGTCGGGCGGTACGACAATCGGGCCCCAGTTGTGGGTGTCGGGGTTGTAGCGCGCGGGATCCCGGCCGATGTAGTGCGGCAGCTGGTGCGCGCGCATCTCCGCCTGCACCTGGGGGTCGACGGGGGGGCTGCCGATGTACAGTGCGTAGGGTTCCGGGAGCCGCTGGCCGTTGCGGGTGATGCTGTCGCGGACCATTTGCAGCGTGTCGCCGGGCTCGCCAATCACCCGCTTGACGATATCCAGGTTCGGGGTCGAGTCCTCCACCGACCGGAAGATCACTATGCCGTCCCGGTGCGGCACCGCGTAGCCCTTGACGTGCAGTAACCGGAGGCCGGTGAAGGGGATCTGAAGCGCGCCGCCGTAGACGGCCTTGTTGACGAACAGGAAGTCGCCGACCAGCAGGGTGTTCTCCATGCTGCCCGAGGGGATGCGGAACGCCTCGAGGAGGTAGGACCGCAGCACGATCCACACGACGACCGCGATGGCGATCGACTTGGTCCAGCTGATGATCTCCCCGCGCAGCGTCCGCGGCGCCGGAGGGGGGGGAGGTGGGGGGGGAGTGGGAGCGGACGACGCGGGGGAACGGGGCGCCGGGCCGCTCACGGGTGCTCCACCCAGTCGGCGACAAAGATGTTGGTCTCGTGCGGGGCCTTCCCGTGGCGGTTTGCCGCCCAGGCGAGTCGCTTGCCGTCGGGGGAGAACATCGGAAACGCATCGAACTCAGGGCTAGTGGTCACCTGCTCCAGTCCTGTTCCGTCGAGGTTGACGAGGTAGAGGTCGAAGTTGCGGGAGGTGGGCGCGCGCCAGTTAGTGGCGAAGATGATCCGCCGGCCGTCTGGAGTGAACGCCGGCGCGAAGCTCGCTCCCGGCAGATGCGTGATCTGTCGCTGGTCGCTACCGTCGGCGTTCATCACCCATAGGTCCATCTTCACAGGACGAACCAAGTGCTGCCTCAACAAGCCCCGATACTCGGCGCTGTCGGCCACGGTTGCGGGATGGTAGGCGCGGTACACGATCAGTTTGCCGTCCGGGGAGAAAAACGGCCCGCCGTCGTAGCCGAGGGTGTGCGTGAGGCGGCGCAGGCCGGTGCCGTCGGTGTGCATGGTGTAGATGTCGAGATCGCCGTCGCGCAACGAGGTGAAGACGATCGTCTGCCCGTCCGGCGACAGGGTGCCCTCGGCGTTGTAGCCCGGGTTATCCGTCAAGCGGTGTTTCCCGGTACCGTCGGGATTGGCGACGTAGATGTCGTAATCGTAGAGCGCCCACACGTACCCACGGGAGTAGTCCGGCCGTGGAGGACAGGCGACCCCGGCGTGCTCGGTACTGGAGTAGAAGATCCGCGTGTCGTGGGCGAAGAAGTACCCGCAGGTGGTCCGGCCCAGCCCGCTCGAGACGCGCCGCATCCCCGAGCCGTCGGCGTTCATGATGTACTCCTGATCACAGCCCGTGGCGTCTTCGGGCGGTTGGCGCTGGAAGATGAGCTGTTGGCTGGAGGCGGACCAATATGCCTCGGCGTTCTGGCCCCCGAACGTGAGCTGCCGGATGTTGCGCAGATGCACTTCCCCTGAATCGGGGGGAATCGTCACGGCCTGGAGCGCGAGGAGGAGCCGGAGCATAGGGTCATGAAACCTAATGCGGAATGCGGAGTGTGGAATGCGGAATACGTAACCGGCATTTCATTGAGCAATCCGTATTCCGCATTAGATTTGGTCCATGCCCGACCCCCGCGATCGCAAGTCCCGCGTTCCGTTGCTGGACGCCCTCGGCAAGTTGATCACCGAGGGCAAGCAGTCGGCCGATTACCTCTGGCAGGTTCCGGGCGATCAGGCGGAGCGTGCCAAGATCGCGACGGTGCTCGATCAGATCATCGAGGAGAGCGCCAAGCAGGGTCGCAAGGAGATGCCCAAGATCGGGGAAGAACTCAAGGTCGCGCTCAAAGCGAGCCCCAGCCCCCAGCAGGTGGACATGCTGGTGAACGGGTTCGATCGGCTGCTGCAGCTGTGGGAGGCGGCCAAGTCCGGCCTGCTGTGACCCGAGCACCCGCGTGACCGATGTCGTGACGGCGACCGATACCGCCCTCGATCAACTCTGCATCAACACTGTCCGCGCGCTCGCGATGGACGCCGTCCAGCAGGCGGACAGCGGCCATCCGGGGACGGCCATGGCCCTCGCGCCGCTTGCGTACGTGCTGTGGCAGCGGCACCTGCGATACAACCCGGTAAACCCCGACTGGCCCGACCGCGACCGGTTCGTGCTGTCATGCGGACACGCGTGCATGCTGCTCTACAGCGTGCTCCACCTCACCGGCTACGATCTCTCGCTGGAGGAGATCAAGCAGTTCCGGCAGTGGGGGAGCCGCACGCCAGGGCACTCGGAGTACGGGCTCACCCCGGGCGTCGAGGCGACGACCGGCCCGCTCGGCCAGGGGGTGGGCAATGCCGTCGGGATGGCGATCGCCGAGGCGCTGCTCGCCGCGCAGTTCAACCGTTCCGGCAACACTGTGATCGACCATCACACCTACTTCATCGCCTCCGACGGCGACCTGATGGAGGGTGTCTCCCACGAGGCGTGCTCGCTCGCCGGCCACCTGCAGCTCCGCAAGCTGATCGGCTTCTACGACGACAACCACATCACGATCGACGGCCCGACCGAGCTCGCCTTCAGCGACAATACGGCGCAACGGTTCGAGTCTTACGGCTGGCACGTCCAGCGGGTGAGCGACGGGAACGATCTCGCCGCCATCGACGCAGCGATCCGCGCCGCCAAGCGCGTGACGGACAAGCCATCGCTCATTATCGTCCGCACGCATATCGCCTTCGGCAGCCCGAACCGCCAAGACACTGCCAAGGCGCACGGAGAGCCGCTGGGCGTGGAGGAAGTGAAGCTCACGAAGCAGAACCTCGGCTGGCCGACCCTCGAGCCATTCCGGGTGCCGCCGGAGGCGCTCGCACACTGGCGCCGGGTGCGGGAGCGCGGCGCGCAGCTTGAGGCGGAGTGGCGAGAGCGCTACGGCGCCTACCGGAGCGCGCACGGCGACCTCGCCGCCGAGCTCGAGCGACGGCTGTCGGGTCGCCTGCCGGAAGGGTGGGACGCGGGGCTTCCGACATTCACTCCCGCCGATGGTCCCATTGCGACGCGCGCCGCGTCAGGCAAGGTGCTTAATGCCATTGCCTCAAGACTGCCGGAGCTGATCGGCGGGTCCGCCGACCTCACGGGCTCCACGGCCAGCGAGGTGAAAGGTGGCGGCGCCTTCGCCGCAGGCGCCCACGCGCGGCGCAACCTCTACTTCGGCGTGCGCGAGCACGCGATGGGCGCGGTGCTGAACGGCCTGGGCTACCACAAGGGATTCATTCCGTACGGCGGGACGTTCCTGATTTTTTCCGACTACATGCGACCAGCGATCCGGCTGGCCGCCCTCGCGCACCTGCGGCCGATCTACCTGTTCACGCACGATAGCATCGGTCTCGGCGAAGACGGTCCGACCCACCAGCCGATCGAGCAGCTGGCCGCGCTGCGGGCCATCCCCAACATGACCGTGATTCGGCCCGCGGACGCCGCCGAGGTGACGGAAGCCTGGCGGGCGGCTGTGCTGCACCAGCAGGGGCCGGTAGCGCTGGTGCTGACCCGGCAGAAGGTGCCGATCATCGACCGCGCGAAGTACGCGCCGGCGAACGGCCTGCGCCTCGGTGCTTATGTGCTCGCTGACGCGCCGGGCGGGAAACCCAAGGTCGTGTTGATCGCCACAGGCTCGGAGGTCGAGCTCGGGCTCGGCGCATTCGAGCGACTCACCGCGGACGGCATTCCGACACGCGTCGTCAGCATGCCGTGCATGGAGTATTTCGCAGCGCAGCCCCAGAGCTACCGGGATGCTGTGCTGCCGCCCGGAGTACACGCTCGACTCGCGTTGGAAGCGGCGTCGCCCCAGCCATGGCACCGCTGGGTCGGTGAGCGCGGGGTGGTGCTGGGCCTCGAGCGCTTCGGCGCGTCCGCACCCTACCAGCGGATCTACAAGGAGCTGGGGCTCACGGTGGAGCGGGTGGTCGAGGCAGCTAGAGCGCTGGCACGCGGGTAGCTGCTTTCCAGCAGCGGCATCACTTCTTCGCTGAACCGCTCCATCTCCTCGAGCTGCGGGCTGAACTGGAGCAGCAGCAGGTCCACGCCGGCGCGCTCAAACGATCGAATCCGCTCCGCCACCTCCTCGGGCGTGCCGAGCAAGCCTGCACGCAGGCCGCGGTTCGATACGGAGTAATCTTCCAGGCTCACGCGCTGCTCCAGCTTGGTGTTCGCGATCCACTGCTCGTACGTCGCGTACCCGGCGGCGTTCTGCCTCACGTCCGTGATACGCGCCACCTCACGCCGTACTGCGGCGTCCGTAGCCCGACAGACCACGTAGGCCGCGACGCCGAACAGCAGGGGGGGCATGCCGAGCGCTTCGCGCCGAGCCCGCATGTCGGCGACCTTCTCGGCGATCCGTTCAGGGGGATCGCCGTGCATGAGATACCCGTCGCAGGCGCGGGCGATGAGCACCTTGGCTGCGGGCGACTCCCCGCCCGCGTACAGGACGGGTCGCGGGCGGCGCAGCGGCTTGGGTTCGAGGATGGCCTTCTCCACCCGGTAGTAGCGGCCCGCGAAGCTGAATCGCGGCTCGCGCCACATGCCCGCGACGACCTCGAGCCATTCCGCCGTCCGAGCATAGCGGACGTCGTGCTCGTCGAACTCAACGCCGTACTGGTGCGCTTCGTCCGCCCACCACGCCGAGACCACGTTGAGCGACAGCCGCCCGCCCGACAGCACGTCGATGTTCGCCGCCTGCTTGGCGAGCGGCGCGGGCGGGTGGAAGGTCGGCCGCACCGCGAGCATCAGCTCGAGGCGGTCGGTGACCGCGGCGAGGGCGGCGGCCGTGCTCCAGGCGTCGAGGCACGGCGCCGCCGGCCCCTTGATATCATTGAGGTTCAGCTCGGCGAGAAGCGTCAGGTCGAAGCCCCAGCGCTCGCTGGCGCGCGCGAGACGGCGCACGTACGCCCAGCTGGCCTCCATACGCTCGTCAGCCACGTTGCGCAGCCAGCCGCCGAACATAGGCAACCAGTAGCCGTAGCGCATCAGGCTGCCTCCTGCTCGAGCCAGTCCGCCAGACGCTCGAACGGATCGAATCCCACGACGCGCGGCCCGTCGGCCACGAAGTTCGACAGGGCGTTCACGTCGTAGAAGTAGAGGCGCCCGTCGCGCGCATCGGTGAGGTACTCGACGCCACCGACCTCAACGCCAGCCGCCGCCATGATCCGCTCCACCTGGGCGACGATGCTCGGTGGAGGCGTGTAACACTCGACCGTGAGCCCGGTGCGGGGGGCGTCCGCCGGACAGGCCGCCCGTACCAGCTCGACACCGTCCACCGTCTGGCACACGTCGGCGGGGCACAGATTGAACGTGTCGCCCGGCGTGTGGATCCGGATCCCATAGAGGAACCGGCCACCCAGCACTTCAACCCGCACAATCGTTCCGTCGGCGGACGGGATGAATTCCTGGACGAGCCCGGTCTGGTCGATGCCCAGCGCACCCGTGCCGTCGTCGCGGGCAGCTGCCGCCGTGAGCGCCGTCAACGTGTCGAAGCGCCGAATCCCGGCCCCACTGCCCCCGATGTTGGGCTTTACAACGATGGGGAACCGTAACCCGTCGGCCGCCGCTGGCGCCTGGGCCAAGCGGTGGATCACCCGCGCGCGTGGGTGCTGCAGGCCAAGGCGCTCGAACAGCGACAATTGCAGCGCTTTGGACGTCTCCACGACGAACGCTCGGTAGCCGTTGACCACGCGCACGCCGAGCCGCTCGAGGTGGGCGAGGTATTGAAGCGTGTAGAACACCGCGTCACCCCTTCCGCGCAGCCACGCGGACGGGCTCATCCGGTTGAAGAGTAAGGCGTACGGCGGAGCGGGATCGGCGGGGTCGTAGCGATGTGTGTCGGCATGGAGCCGCTCGTACGGCGTCCCCCGTCGCTCGAGCTCCGCGAAGAGGGGCCGGAACCAATCTGGGTGCTCGTAATAAATGGCGAGCGGGCGGTCGGGTCGGAGTGACATGGTTGCCTCAGACCCGCGCCGTCGCGACGCCCGCGAGGGTCAGGGCCTCGACAGCGGCCCGGTCCACCCGCTCGAGCAGCGGGGCCGTCGGCCCCCCGTCCGGGAACTGGGCATCGGTCCCGTAAATGCCGGTTGCTACGGTGACCGCGCCTAGACTCGCGAGCAGCGGTCGCAGCCCATGGTCGACGGCGAGCAGGTGCGCCGCCGAGCCGCCGGTGGCGATGGGAATCGCCACCTTGCCCTCCAGCGCCTCCGGCGCCAGCAGATCGAAGAACACCTTCAGCAGCCCGCTATAGGTTGCTCGGTAGATCGGCGTGCTCACCACCAGGATGCGAGCCGCAACGACCGTCGCGAGTGCCGCCGCGACGGCGGGATCGGCGCGACGGCCGAGCAAAGCATCCGCAGGCAGGCGGGCCAAGTCAACGCGCGATGGCGCGACGCCTCGTCGCTCGAGAGCGGTGAGCGCCGCGTCCAGCAGCGCGCGCGAGCGAGAGGAGGCTGACGGACTGCCGGCGACGCCGGCCGCCGTTACGGACTCGACGGACTCGATCATGTCGGTCTCCAGAAAGAGAAATCGGCCGCGACTCTAAGCGGGGAGTCGCGGCCGACGTGGTTTCGCTGTGCGGGGGCCATCGCGGCCCACCTAAACTAGGGACTTCCTCCTCCGCACGTGCGCACCGTCGCCCGCTCTCCCATCGTACACATGGGACAGCAGGGACAGCAACACATCAGCGTGGAGTGGCTCGCCATCACGCTCGCAAACTATGCGGGCGGAGTGACTGCGCAAGGGGTGGGGCACGTGGTTAGCGGCGCAGGACCTGCCGCGCCGCCACCCTCCCCGACCGCACGCACGCCGATACGCCCGGCCCGTCGTAGCCCGCGCCGCACAGCGCGACCGGCGGAAACGCCGCCAGCCGCTTCCGTACCGCCTCCAGCCGCCGGGCATGGCCCGGCGTGTAGACGGGAATCCCCCGCGGCCAGTGGAATACCCGCGCCCAGAGCGGCTCCCCGGAGATCTTCAGGATGCTCGCGAGCCGGGCATGCGCGAGCGACCGCGCTTCTGCCTCGCCCCACGCCAGGAAAGCGCGCAGCAGCAGATGCCCGTCGGGCGAGCGGCCCCCGAACTTGAGGGACGCAAAGGTGCAGGCGCGCAGGGCGTCGGTCGCTCCGGGCGCCGTCAGGAACCCCGTGCCCTCGAGGCGCGTGCCGATCTGCTCGCGACGGTACGCGAGGGAAACCGATAGGCTCGGTAAGTACGTCACCTCTTGCAGCGAACGCGCGACCGCGGCATCGAGGCCGAGCAACAGCCGCGCCGCGGCGTGAGCGGGCAGCGCGATCACCATGCCGGCCACGTCGATCGCTGAGCCGCCCGTAGCGCTCAGCCGGTAGCCCTGAGTACTAGGGCGCGCCGCGCTGACCCCCGCCCGGCGCCG
>DASQAH010000156.1:0-8331 GCA_035635835.1 Gemmatimonadales bacterium | reverse complement strand
GGGGGGGGGGGGGGAGCCACGCCCATCGTCCCCCTGACGTTCGACGACGGTGGACGCAGCGCCTACGAGCACATCGCGGACGTGCTCGAGGCCCGGGGCTGGAGGGGACTCTTCTTCGTCACCACGGACTATGTCGGTGCGCCAGCATTTCTCACCTCGGAGCAGATTCGCGCGTTGCGCGCGCGCGGCCACGGTGTGGGCACCCATTCCTGCTCGCATCCAGACCGGATGCACCTGCTCCCCTGGGGCCAACTGGTGCGCGAGTGGACCAGGAGCGTCCGCATTCTGTCCGATTTGCTCGGGGAGCCAGTAACCACTGGGTCCGTTCCAGGGGGCTGTTACTCGGGTGCCGTGGCACGGGCGGCGGCGGAGGCGGGAATCCGCGTCCTGTTCACTTCCCGACCGACGGCAACGCCGCGCTTCGCAGACGGCTGCCTAGTCCTGGGGCGCTACGCCATCAGACGGGGGATGGCTCCTACCACCACGGCCAGTCTGGCGGCCGGCCGGCTCCCACCCCGGCTGCGCGAGGCGGCCTGGTGGAACGCCAAACGGGTGGCTAATGCGTTAGGAGGCACCTACTACGGTTCGCTCCGCAAGTTCCTCCTCGAGCGGCTGCAGTCCTGAGGCCCTGGCGGCCACCTTTCAATAATGACCGAGATCACTTTGCTGTGTGGCGCGCGAGTTGTACCCGCCATGGCTGCTCGTCAAGCTCCAGGAGTCGAGCATCACCCTCGAGGTCGTGCGGTCGGCTCGCTGACCGTGCTGATCTCCGCGTCGACCCTCCTGCTCCCGCGGCACGAGCAATGAGCACGCCGACTGCCCCACACACTTTGCCGAGCGTGACCGCCGGAGCCATGCCTCCTCTGCCGAGGTGGAAGCGCGTCCTGTTTTCTCTGGTGCTGCTCGTCTTGGTCTGTGGGGTTCTGGAGCTGGCAGGGAGGTTGTACCTCAAGGCCTTCGAAGGGTTCGACGGCAAGCATCTGATGCGGTACGAATTCGATCCTTACAAGAACGTCGTGCCGACACCCAACTACGTCGACACCCGGGGGGTCCATCACAACGCGCGGGGGTTTCGCCGGCTGACGGAGGTGCCGGTGCGCAAGCCGGCGGACACGTATCGGATATTTCTCATGGGGGGCTCCACGGCGTACGGGCTCGGCGGCCTCTGGCCACATGTGCAACGCGACTATGCCGTGCTCCGGGACTCTGAGACGATTGCGGCCAACCTAGAGCGGTATTTCGCCGATTCGCTTTCGGGCAGGAGGGTCGAGGTGATCAACGCCGCGATCACCAGTGATTGGACCCATCATCACCTGATCTACCTCAACCAGACGATCCTTGAGTACGACCCGGACATGGTGTTGTTCTTGGACGGGTTCAACGACTTCTTCTTCTTCGATGAGGGGCACGATCAGTTCGCCGACTATCCCTACCAAGCGCGTTACCGCGCGATGATGGGCGATCCGACGCTCGCCTCGCTGGCCTACATGAACGGGTGGTGGCTGTTTCGGAGGAGCGCCTTCGCGAATGTCGCGATGCGCGCGGTGCAGAATCTCCAGCTAGTGGTGCGACCCAGCCCCCATCTCACGTCGCTCGACGTCGACAAGGCCGTGGCAGGGTTGCATGATGTTTTCCCCAGAAGCGCCCTGACCATGGATCGACGCATCGGGCTCATTCTGCGTGACGTACAGGTCACCACGGTGTTCATGCTCCAGCCGATGCTGATTCTGGAACGCGACCACAAGCCCATGCCCCTCATGGAGCGGAAGCTGTTTGAGTTCAATGTCGCAGCCTACCGCCCCAACTATGAAGCGTTCATGCACCAAGCTGTGCCGTACGTCCGGAGCCAGGAGGAGGCGATGGCCCGGCAGGTGGGAGCTCATTTCATTGACCTGACACAGATCTATGGCGGCGTGCCGCAACAGGTGTACACCGATTACTGCCACCTCACGCCCTATGGCAACATGCTGCTGGCCCGGTACGTCGGACGGCGGCTCCTTCCGTGGATCGGAGCGGATGTAGCGCGCCACGCCGCCGCACCCTCGCAGCCACGCTCGACTGTGGATCCGACCCTCACCTCTCCGCCGCGACCGTGAGCGGCGATGTCCGACCGTCTCGCCGGGCGGACCAGATCGCTGGTCAGAAGATCGAGTAGATGAACGGCGCCAGGGCCGATCCTTGCGCCAACACGAGCAGGCCTCCGACCAGCAGCATCACGAAGAGCACCGGGAGCAGCCACCACTTTTTTCGGACACGCATAAAGGCCCAGAGCTCTCTCACCAAGCTGGGACGCCTCATAGCACGCTCTCCTAGAATTGATGCTCCATGTCGCTGCGCCGGGTGTTGGCGGGTCGCGAGACCCAGAAGCTCGACCCTACCGCCGGGCGGGCCAGCGCGCGTCGTCCGCACAACCGCATTACCAAGCCGATCGGGGCCACGACGACGAAGAAGATCACGCCCAGGAAGATCGGCGTGGTCAGCCGCGATAGCTGGTGTGCCAGGCCCATCCAGGCCCGGTACACCGGGCCGAGTCGCGTCGGCAGCGCGAGCCCCCCGAGCACCAGGAGCGCGCCCAGAGTCGCGAAGATGCCGAGCCCAATTGGACGCCCGCGCCACGACGCCAGCGCGGCGAGCACGAGGAACGCGCCGCCGACCGTCAGGCCGAACCGCCGCCCCTCCGGGGCTCTCAGTCCAGCTGGAATTCCCGTCGCCAATCCGCTGTCTCCTTCCATTCCGGCTGAGCGGCCTTATCCAGCATGAAGGGGCCGAGCACGAGGTGGTCGATGTGCGTGCGCATGAAGCACTGGTACGCGTCCGCAGGCGTGCACACGATTGGCTCGCCACGGACGTTGAAGGACGTGTTCACGAGCACCGCGCAGCCGGTGAGCCGTTCGAACTCCTTGATCAAATCGTAATAGTTGGGATTGGTGTCCCGGTCCACCGTCTGAACCCTCGCGGAATAATCGATGTGCGTCACGGCGGGGATGTCCGAGCGCACGACGTTCAGCTGCTCGATGCCCCAGAGCCGGCGCTGCTCAGGGGTCATCGGGATCTGGCGCTCCCGCTTCACCGGCGCCACCAGCAGCATGTAGGGAGAGTCGCAGTCCAGCTCGAAGTAGTCGTGCACGCGCTCGCGTAACACGCTCGGGGCGAACGGACGGAACCCTTCGCGGAACTTGATCTTCAGATTCATCTGCGCTTGCATCCGCGGACTGCGGGGGTCCCCGAGGATGCTGCGGGCCCCCAACGCCCGCGGGCCGAATTCCATCCGGCCGTCGAACCAGCCCACCACCTTTTCTCGGGCGAGCAGCTGGGCCGCGCGACGCAGCAGGACATCCCGCTCGACCCGCTCGTAGACCGCCCCCTGGGCTCGCAGCGTGTGCTCGATCTCTTCGGGGGTGTACCCGGGACCGAGATAGGCGCCCCGCATGCCGTCGCGTCCGGGAGTGGCGCGACGGGGCTTGCGACAGTGCCGGTGCCAGATCAGCTGCGCGACTCCCAGCGCGCCACCAGCATCGCCGGCGGCAGGCTGCACCCAGATTTGCTTGAAGGGCCCTTCTCGAAGGAGGCGTCCGTTAGCAACGCAGTTTAGCGCCACTCCTCCTGCGAGACACAGCCGCTCCAAGCCGGTCTCACGGTGGACGGAACGGGCCATCCGCATCATGACCTCTTCACACACCACCTGGATCGAGCGGGCGAGATCCATCTCGCGCTGCGTCAGCTTAGACTCCGGAACGCGTGGAGGGCCGTCGAACAACCGTGCGAACGCCCCGTTGGTCATGGTCAGACCGGCCAGATAATTGAAGTAGTCCTGGTTCAACCGGAACGACCCGTCTTGGCGGAGGTCGATCAGCTCGCGGTAGATCGTATCCACGTATTTGGGCTCGCCATACGGCGCCAGCCCCATGACCTTGTACTCCCCGGAGTTGACCTTGAACCCCGTGTAGTAGGTGAACGCGGAATACAACAAGCCCAAGGAATCGGGCCAGTGGATCTCCCGGAACAGTTCGACATCGCTGCCGCGCCCGACCCCGTACGAGGCCGTGGCCCACTCGCCGACGCCGTCGATGGTCAGGATCGCCGCGTCCTCGAACGGCGAAGGGAAGAAGGCGCTGGCCGCATGGGACTCATGATGCTCGGCGTAGAGAATCTCGCCCTCGAACCCCAGCGCGTCCCGCACCTCGCGGTCCATGTAAAGTTTGTCCTTCAGCCACACTGGTGCGGCCTTGAAAAACGACTCGAAGCCGCGGGGGGCCACGCCAAGATAAGTCTCGAGAATGCGCTCGAACTTCAGCAGCGGCTTGTCGTAGAAGCCTACGAACGCCAGATCCCTGGCCCGAATCCCGCCGGCCTGGAGGCAGTATTCCACTGCCCGAGCCGGGAAGGAGGCGTCGCCTTTCTTGCGCGTGAAGCGCTCCTCTTGCGCCGCCGCCACGATCTCCCCGTCGCGTAGCAGGCAAGCCGCGCTGTCATGGTAGAATGCGGAAAGGCCGAGGATATACGTGTAGGCCATAGCCCCTGAGATTCGCCGTTCGTTGGCAGGGTTTGAGTCTGCAAGACACGGGCTTGCTGCGGGCCCTGCGCGCCGACGCTCAACCTGTTTTTCAACAACGCCTTGCGGACAACCGCGGTGTGCCGACGGGGCCGCCTTCCCGGTCGTCCGGTGTTGCAGTTTGGCCACAGTCCGCGCCGGGGCGGGGAGGGGGGGGGATGGGGACCCGATTTCCCAGCGCTCGGGCCATCGGCCGTTGCCGCCGCTAGGTCTTCTGGATCACTACGTCGACGTTGATGCTCGGAATGGTTCCGAACAGCCGGTCCGTCACACGGAAGAGGGCGGCCACGAATCTCTTGGCCGGGCGCATCCGGTGAGGGCTCGTGGAGGCGAGCCAATAATCCGCGCGGTCCCTCAGCCCGCTCTGGTGTGGCTGGAGGATCGTGGCGCGTGCCGAGGTGGCGCCGCCCAGATTACCCAGAATCTCCCGCTCGGTACCACCGCGGATGCCGCCGCGCAGGAGCACATTCCAGTCCGCTGAGCCGTTGAGGTCGGGATTATGCCGCGCGTAGCGTCGCGCGACCCAGTGGGTGATGCGGTCCGGCAGGTAGTTGATGAACCAGAGCTTGGTGCTGTGGTGCTCGTACGGGAAATAGCGGTACGGGGTCTGGTTGATGAACAATACGCCGCGAGGCTTGAGAGCGCTCCAAATGAGGGGCATGACGGTCTTCCGTTCCATCGGGAGGAGGTGCTCGTACACCGCGCTGAACACGATGAAATCGAATTGTCCTATTCCGACGGGCAAAGCCGTGCCGGAAGGAGATGTGAGAAAACGGACGTTCGAGAGGTTGCGGTAGTCGGCGATGCGCTCCGCGATCTCGACCGAAGCCGGATTCAGCTCCACCCCGATCACCTCGGTCCGAGGCAGGGCGGCAGCGAGCGCAAAGGTCGATGCTCCCGACCCGCAGCCGAAATCGAGAAGCCGGGCGCCGGCGAAATCCGCAGCACCGAAGTACGCAAACAATTGCCGCTGCAAGATCGCCCCGACATAGCCGGGATCTTCGTGCCGCGCGATGGCGTCGCAAAGCCAGGCGAACGGCGTCTTGCTCGCGATGAGGCGGATCACCTCCGGGGGAAAGGCGGTCTCGCACGTACGTAGGGGAACGTAAAGGCTCTCGTGACGCGGGATCAGCGTGAGCTTGAAGCGGCGAGCGTCGACCGTGGTCCGCTCGACGACTCCCTCTGCGGCGCTGTAAACGATGGTCGGCGGTCGGGCCGGGCTCACGAGGTTCCGTCCATTACGCCCGCGGTCGCGAGTGACCGGACCTTTTTCGTCGAGACGCGCCAGGCCGGAAACTACCCGCAGCAGGGCCGGCCGGTCCTCAGGGCCGGGGAAGCGGGGAAGGGAAAAGTGGCGCAACGACCCGTCTCCGTGGTCGCCGATGCGGCCGGGACTCACGTAGCCGGGCGTTGCCGTCACGGCTGCTTTGCAGCCCGCCTGCTGCACCGCCTCTCGCTCCCGTGGCCCGGCCCTGCCCGCCGGATACGAGAAGACGGGCACGCAGGCGTCGGTCCGCTCGCGCAGCCGGCGATACGATTCCTGGATCTCCCAGGCGCAGGCGTCCGCGGGGGCTTGCGTCAGAATTCGGTGGGTCACCGTGTGGGGACCGAACGTCGCGCCCAGCCTGGCGGTGCGGGTGATGTCCTCCCAACCAACCGGTGCAAACGCCGGGGGCGGACTGGCGGGCAGCTCCACGTCCAGCTGCCGGGAGAGCGCGGCGATCGCCACTTCCCGCTCCGTCGCATCCAGCTCTTCGAGTCGCTGAATGACGTCGTGCTGCACGCGATCTCGCTCGTCCGGCGTCGACCAATGATAGTGGTGGGGTGGGGTGGAGTCTTCGGGTCCCGGTCCAAAAAGAATCAAGGAGCGCGGCGAGTGGCTGAACAAATGCGCGACTCGGTCCCACCACAGCCACAGCAGCCCGTCGACGAATCCCGTCGGAACGAACAGCGTCACCGGACAATCGAATTCCGCGAAAATGGGTGCGGCGATACGGGCGAAGTCGAGATATCCGTCGTCCACCGTGAAGGCCACCGCAGAGGCCATCGGGCGGTCGTGGTCGCCGTGAACGAGCTCGACCACGTCGGTCATGCTGAGCAAGCGGTACCGATGGCGACGGAGGTATGCGAGCTGCCCGCGGAGCGCGGCAGGGTCGTGCCCGACCACGTCCAGCTCAGGGTCCGTAAACCGGTGGAGGGTGAAGATCGACACCAAGCCACGCCCGAGCGTGCGGAGCGCGGGCGCGAGTGCGTCCGTGCCGATCCAGCGGAGCAGGTGGCGGCGGGACAGTCTCACTGCGCGTGCACGCTACGCCCGGCCATCCGCGACAGCCATGCGGCGCCCGTGCCCACCAGCGCCGCCAAGCGCGCCGGCAGGGGGCGCAGCTCGAGCACCCAATCCTCCGCCACATCGGCGACCTGTTCGCTGAAGAACCGCTTGAAGTCCGAGATGCCGCCCAGGGGGTCTCCGGAGCCCGCGCTGCCGGCCGTCACGCCGCCGAAATCGAACCACGTCGCACCCGTCTGCTTCGCCCACTTGATCAGATCCCACACCAAGGGATACGCGATCTTCAGGCGACGCAGATCACCAGGCCGCGACGAGGCCCCCGCGTAGTAGCTTACGCTCTGTCCGTTCCACCATCCCCAGGAGAAGCCGAGCAAGGCGTCCGGTCCCTCCCGGTCGGTGCGGAACAGGCCGACCAGGCGGGAGTCGTTCGCGGCGCTCCGCGAGAGGTCGATGACACCCGCCCAGTCCCACAGAGCTTCGTAGCGCCCGCCGGTCCGCGCGAAACTCTCCCGCGATAGCACGTCCAGTCGGTTCCCAAGTCGGGGGTCCTCGATCTGGCGCACCTGCACGGGGAACTTTCGCACAGCGCGGATGCCTTGCCGAGCGGTTGCACTGAAGGAAGCAAGGAGCTGGTCCTCTCCGGGCCACAGATCGAGCGCGAGCGTCGTGCTCCCATTCCGGCAGGTCGCCGCCCGGGCGAACCCCGCTTGTGCCAGGAGCTCCCTGAACCGCGTGCGTGTATCTCCGTCCCGCGAGAAGACTTCTACGGTCAGGAGCAGGGCGCGGGTCTCCTGCCGCGCCACGCTTGCAAGCGCTTCGACCGCGGCGGCGCGGAGGGCGTGAGGCACAGCCTCTCCGAAGCGCTCGACCCGCAGCAAGCGAAAGCCCGGAAGCGCGCGACTTGCCGCCGCGTGCACGCCGAAGGCCCCGACACAGGATCCATCCGGGGCGCGGAGGGCGACGCACCGGGTGTCGAGGCCACGTCGCGCCAGCTTCCAGCCGGCACGGTGCGGCAGGGGGAGCCGGACGCCCGCGGTCGCCAGCGACCGCTCGCAGGCCTCCCACTCGGCCGACGCTGGATCCAGTACGTCGACCCGGCACCCAGACTCAGCCACAGACAGGTCGAGGATGAGGCACGCGCGCCGTCACCGCCCGGCGGTGCTCCCGAGCGTGCCTGCGAAGGCGAGGCCCTGCGCTGCCACACCACTCGCCGCTCGGGTGTTGAACCAGTCCCAGGTCGCTCGCAGACCGTCGCGCAGGCTCACGCATGGCTCATAGCCGAGGAGCTGGCGGGCTCGATCGAGGCCTGCCTCCGAATGCCGGACGTCCCCAACCCGCGCCGCCGCGGCGCGCCAGCGTACCGGCCGCCCCGTTACCTCTTCGATCAGGGCCAGGAGCTGCCGCAACGACAGCCGGTCCCCGGACGCGACGTTGCAGACGTGGCCCGAGACCAAATCGCTGGGGCGGGTTGCAGCCAGCACGTTGGCCGCCA
>DASQAH010000155.1:0-5181 GCA_035635835.1 Gemmatimonadales bacterium | reverse complement strand
CGCCTGCCGCCGGGGCAGGGGAGCGTGCCGTTCAAGGAGTTCTTCGCCGCGTTCGCCCGGCAGGGCTACGCCGGCTACGCGAGCTACGAGGCGCCCAACCCCGCCGCGTGGAAGCGCCCGGCCGAGGACGTGGCGCGCGAGGCGCTCGCCGCGACGCGCGCCGTGATGCCGTGACGCGCGGCTGGCTGGTCGTCGGCCTCCTGCTGCTGACGATCGGCCGGACCGCCCCCGTCGCCGCCGCGCCGGAGGGCGAGCTGACCTGGGCGGTGCACGTCTCGCTCGCGCCCACGTGGTTCGACCCCGCGGAGACGCCCGGGGTCATCGTGCCGTTCATGGTCCTGCACGCGCTGCACGACGCCCTCGCGAAGCCGATGCCGGGCGCCCCGATGGCGCCGAGCCTGGCCGAGTCGTGGAGCGTCTCGCCCGACGGGCTCGTCTACGACTTCGTGCTCCGCGCAGGCGTGCGCTTCCACAACGGCGACCCGGTCGCCGCGGAGGACGTGAAGTTCTCCCTCGAGCGCTACCGGGGCGGGGCCGCTGCCACCCTCAAGGCGCGGGTGGCCGCGGTGGAAGTCGTGGACGCCCGCCACGTGCGCATCCGCCTCAAGCAGCCCTGGGGCGACCGTCCGGCGTAGGGAGCGGTTCTTGATCGCCGGCACGCTGCAGGTGGCAGCGTGAGGTGAAGGGATGAACAAGAAGATCGGCGCGGCGGCTGTCATCGTCGATGGCGAAGGCAGGGTGCTGCTTGTCAAGCAGACCTACGGACACCTGAACTGGGACTTACCGGGGGGCGCAGCGGAGGCTGGCGAGTCGCCCGACGAGACAGTCCTGCGGGAGGTGCGAGAGGAAACGGGGCTGGATGTTACGGTCCTTCACCTGACCGGCTACTACCACGACGCCGAAGCCGACTTCCTGCACTTCGTGTTTCTGTGCGAACTGCGCGACCGGGACGCCGCGCCACGCCCCGATCTCGCGGAAGTCTCTGAGTGTCGCTACTGGCCTCCTGGAGCCCTGCCGCGCCCCATCAGCGACTTCACGATTCGCCGAATCCAAGATGCCGTCGCTGGGGTCAAGTTTCGGCTACCGACCCGCGTTGGGCCGCGCGTGTGGCTGGAGTAGGAACGACGACGCCCCCGCTACCCGATGGTCAGGTAGCGGGGCGTCGTGCTTCGCGCGCGTAGGGCAGTCGGGTGCCTGCGGCGACCTCGACCACGGCTTGGATCAGCGGCGACTGCTCGCGCATGCGGTGGTACGCCAAGGACAACGTCCGCGAGAAGCCCCGCTCTCGAACGCGCAGAGCTCGCAGATGTCCCGCTCGAACTTCTCGCGCCACCACCGCCTGCGAGAGCACGCCGACGCCGTGGCCGATCTCGACGGCGCGCTTGATCGCCTCGTTCGAGCCGATCTCCAGCGTGGGGTCGTACCTGATGCCGTGGGCCGCGAGTCGGTGCTCAAGCAGCGCACGGCTCGCTGAGCCGCGCTCGCGGAAGATGAGCCGCTGCGCTTCGAGCGACTTGAGGGAGATGGTCTTGCGCTTCGCCCAGGGGTGGCCCCGACCCACGACGACCACCAAGGGGTCGTTCACGAGCGGGACCAGCACGAGATCTGGATGGGTGGCGGTCCCGCCAATCACGCCGACGTCGTCGTCCAGAGCGACCAGCCGATCCAGCACGCGCTGGGAGTTCTCCAGCGACAACTGCACACGCAGCCCGGGGTAGCGCTGCGTGATGGCCGCCCACAGCGGCGGCAAGTAGTAGGTGGCGGCCGTCGCGGCAGCGACGATCCGCAAGGAGGCGTGGTCGAAGCCACGACCCTGCTGCACTGCTCCCTCCGCGTCCGACACGAGCGCGAAGATCCGCGCCGTGTAGCCCTGGAGCAGCTCGCCGGTCGGGGTGAGCCGCACGCGCCGACCGAGTCGCTCGAACAACGGGACGCCGCACGCCTCCTCCAACTGGTGGATCTGCAGGCTGACGGCGGGTGGCGTGACGTGGAGCCGTTCCGCCGCCTTGATGAAGCTCCCGCAGCGCGTGACCGCCTCGAAGACGCGGAGCTGGTTCAGGCCCAATGTGGTCATCGCCGGGTAGTTTAGCTCTCCTTACCCGAGCGGTCAGAAATAGTGAGTGGCGCTGACTCGACGAGGTGAGCCACGATCCAGCCATGGCCCGCGCCTACCGCGCTCTCCGCGAGTTCATCCGATGCGACGGGGCGAAGGCACGTGACTGGCGGGCGCTGCGGCGTGCTGCAATGATCGAGTGGCTGCTCTACGGCGGTGGGGGTGCGGGCTGAACGGCCTGAACGCGGGGGAGGATGATCATGCCGACAACCATCGAGGTCCAGACGAAGTCAACCAACGAGGTCATCGACATCACGGATCGCGTCGCCGCGCTGATCGGTGACGCCGCTGATGCAACCTGCCATCTCTACCTGAAGCACACCACGGCGGGCCTGACGGTGATGACGTGGGAGGCCGGCGTGCCCGAGGACATCATGGACATCCTGCAGACGCTGACGCCCAAGCTCTCCTACCGCCACGACTCGCAGGCTCACGTAGCCGCGCATTTCCTCAGCGCCCTCGTCGGTCCGAGTGTGCAGGTACCAGTGCAAGCAGGCAAGCTCGGGCTCGGCGAGTTCCAGCGGATCGTCCTGATGGAGTTCGAGGGGCCAAGGAAGAGACTGATCGAGGTGCGCGTCGCATAAGCTGCCGCCGGTGGATCATCCGCGCTTCGATGTCGTCACCTTTGACTGCTACGGCACGCTCATCGACTGGGAAGCCGGGATGAGCGAGGCGTTCGCCCAGGCGTCAGCCGCCGACGGCGTGCAGCTCGACCCACGTGAAGTGCTGCGGGTTCTCTTCACACGAGGCCAGCGTCCGAGGCGCCCGAGTACCAGACCTACCGTGATCGCCTCACCGACGCGGAGCGAACCCGAGCTTCACCACGAAGAACTCCAGCGCTTCGTCGTAGTCGCGAACAACGAGAGAGACCAGTGCTAACGATTGCTTCATGGGGACGCTCCGAGGCAGCTCAGGGCCCGGCTGCGCGCGCTCGAGCGGGCCGCCTACCTGCGGGCCGACCAGGAGAAGGGATTCAAGCGGCTCGCGCGCATCGGCAGCGCGGCGGCGGGCAACGCGGCGACCCGCATCGAGGCCTTCGTGATCACCGACGGCATCCGGTCCTACGGGGGCTACCCCGAGATCGACGCCCTCTACCGCGAGCAGGCGGTGGAGCGCGACGCGAGGAAGCGGGAGGCGCTCCTGCATCGCATCCAGCAGGCGATGCACGAGCGGGTGATGTTCGCCCCGATCGTGGAGCCGGCCTTCCTCAACGGGGTCGGGCCGCGGGTGGACGAGTCGGGCCTCGGCCTGATCACCGGTCACCTCTACTCCGCGCCCTACGAGGATCTCCGGATCAAGCCGGGCCGGCGGTAGCCGTCGCCACCCGCGCGGCGCCCGACCGGACGAGGGCGGTGATCTCGTCCTCGCCGAGGCCGATCTCGCGGAGGACCTCCACGCTGTGCTCGCCCAGGCGGGGCGGCAGGCGCCGAATCGCGCCCGGCGTCTTGCCGTAGGTGGCGGGCAGGCCGGGCAGGCGCAGGCTGCCCTCGGTCGGGTGCTCGACGGTCTGCCAGAAGCCCACCGCCTCGAGATGCGGGTCGTGCAGCAGGGCCTCCAGGGTGTTGACGGTCATGGCCGGGATGTTGCGGCGGTCCAGCTCCGCGAGCCACTCCGCGTTCGTGCGGGTGAGCGCGATCGTCGCCAGCTCCTCGTAGAGGAGCTCGATGTGGCGCAGGCGCGATGCGAGCGTCTTGTAGCGCGGGTCGGCGAGCAGGTCGTCCCGGCCCGCGAGGGCGAAGAAGTCCCGCCAGTTCTGGTCGGTGTAGGGGAGGATCGCCAGGTAGCCGTCCCGGGTCTTGAAGGGCCGCCGGTTCGGGTTGAGGATCCGCTTGTAGCCGATGGTGTCGATCGGCGGCGCGAACGTCTCGCCGTAGAGGTGCTCGACCATGACCCAGGCGGCCATGCTCTCGAACATCGGTACCTCGACCTCCTGGCCCTCCCCGGTGCGCGCCTTGTGGTACAGCGCGGCGAGCACCGCGGCCAGCACCGTCATCGAGCTCGACTTGTCGGCCACGATCGTCGGCACGTAGCGCGGCTCGCCCACGATCGATGCCTGCAGCGACGCGATGCCGGAGGCGGCCTGGATGATGTCGTCGTAGGCCGGCTTGTCCCCGTAGGGTCCCGCGGCCCGGAACCCGTAGGTGCCGACGTACACCAGGCCCGGGTTAGCGGCTCTGAAAATCTCGTACGACATCCCGAGGCGCCGCGCCGCCTGCGGCCGGTAGTTGTGGAGCAGCACGTCGGCGCCCTCGGCGAGCCGCAGGAGGACCCGGCGGGCCGCCTCCTGCTTGAGGTCGAGCACGATCGAGCGCTTGTTGCGGTTCACCGCGAGGTAGAACGCCCCCATGGCGGGATTCCGCATGGGCCCGAGCTGCCGCGTGGTGTCGCCGTCGGGCGGCTCGACCTTGATCACGTCGGCCCCGAGGTCGCCGAGCTGCTGGGCGGCCCAGGGGCCGAGCACGACGGTCGTGCAGTCCACCACCCGAACGCCGCGGAGCGGCCCCGACACCGGCCGGGTCTCGGGTTAGGCGCCGCCGGTGACGACGAGCGTCTGGCCGCTGACGAAGTCGCTGTCCGGGGTGCAGAAGAGGTAGATCGCGCCGGCCGCCTCCTCGGGCAGCCCGCCGCGGCCGAGCGGGATCGTCTGGTTCATGGCCGCGACGCGCGCGCCCTGCACGCCGACCTTGACCTGGCGGCCGCCGACCTCGATGGTGCCGGCCTCCCCCTCGGCGAGCGGCTTGGTCAGGCGGGTCTGGATGTAGCCGAAGGCCACGCAGTTCACGGTGACCGCGTAGCGGCCCCACTCTTTGGCGAGGGTACGGGTCATGCCGGTCACCGCGGCCTTGGCGGAGGAGTAGTTGACCTGGCCCGCGTTGCCGCGCACCCCGGAGGTCGAGGAGACCTGCACGACTTTTCGAACGACCCGTTCCCCGCGCTTGGACTCGGCCTCGAACTGCGATCGCAGGTACGGGGCGAAGGCCCGCAGGATCCGGAAGGGGGCGGTCACGTGGACGTCGAGGATCGCGTACCACTGCTCGTCGGTCATCTTCTGGATCACGTTGTCCCAG
>DASQAH010000154.1:0-2757 GCA_035635835.1 Gemmatimonadales bacterium | reverse complement strand
TGAGGTCGAGGACCAGCAGAACTTCCTCGCTGGCATCCCCCGGACGGTCACGATGCTGGAAAGCCTCGTAGCCACCGTCGGAGAGCGCACCGACTCTGCCAGCTCGGTGGTAGGCAGAAAGACCCAGGTGCTGCCGTCCTCGGCCAGCGACGAGGTGTTCATCGTCCACGGCCGCGCAGATGGCCCGAGGGAGGCGGTGGCCCGCTTCGTGGAGCGGTTCGGACTGAAGCCGATCATCCTCCACGAACAGGCTAGCCCAACTTCCGCAGTTCGAGGGGGTCAGGGTCGTAGTTTCGGGCACTTAGGCAAAAAGTCGCCACTACATTTGCGGGGTGCGGGTGATGGGCGGCGGCACGCGAAGCCGTTGGGGGAGGTCGAGGCCGAGGCGGTCGAGGAGCGCAGCCTGGGCCGCGTCCGGGTGCACGATGCAGCGGAGACGGAGCTCGCGGCCGTCCTCGGTGGGCAGGACGACGTCCGTGCTCTGAATGCGGCGGAGCTCATCGAAGATCGTGCGGGGGCTCTGCCCGAGGCCCGCCCGCCGCTGCCACTGCTCGAGGGTTTTCCACAGCACATAGGCGAGGAAGCACACGAGGATGTGGGCCTGGACGCGGTCGGCGCGCTGATGCCACACCGGCCGAATCCCCAGCTCGCTCTTCTGGATGCGGAACGCCGCCTCGACGTCGGTCAATTGGATGTACGTGCGCCACAGGTCCTCCGCGCTCCAGTCCGTGACGTTCGTGCGCAGCACGTAGCAGCCCTCACTCCAGTGCGCCCAGTCGTCCCACTCCGGGCGGGCGCTCCAGTCCAGCCGCACGCCCGCGGGCTGCGTCGGGTCGGGGACGAAATCGATCACGTACCGGCCGGCCGCCCGCTGGTTGCGTTCGAGCAGGCGCCCGAGCTGCCGCTCCAAACGGCGCACATCGAGCGGGCGGCGGGCTCGCCCAATGCGCTGGCCCAGGCGGGTGAGCCCGTCTTCGATCCGGCGCGTGAACCGCGCGTGCATGGCGCGCTCTTTCTCGCGCCGCTCGACGGAGCGGATCAGCACGAACGTCTCGACGCCATCCGGGCCCAGACACTGTTTGGCTTCGATGCCCTCGCGCACGGCCTGCCAATCGCGCGCCTCGGCCAGCGCGCCCGCCCACTTCTTGAGCTCGCTCTTCGCGGTGCCCACCAGGTAGCGCCGCCCTGTCTCCCGCAGCCAGTCCAGGTTGTCCTGGCTCGTCATCCCCCGGTCCATGACCCAGATCCGCTGGGCCAGCCCGTAGCGCACCTCCATCGCCTCGACGATCTCCTCGACCGTCGTCACGTCCGTCCGGTTGCCCGCGAAGACCTCGTAGCCGAGCGGCATGCCGTCCCGCGTGACGACGAGCGCGAGGCAGACCTGCTTGCAATCCGGGCGGTGATCGCGACTGTGGCCACGCTGTGCCAGCGGGTTGGTCTCGGCCAGCCCCTCGAAGTAGACACTCGTCACGTCGTAGAGCAGCAGATCGTAGTCGAGGGCGAACAGCTCCCCGAGCCGCGCCACCAGGTGCTGTTCCAGCGCCGGCTTGTGGGGGACGAGGCGATCCAGGGCGCGATACAATCGGTCGTCATTCACCAAGGGCGTCGGCAACGCCAGCAAGTCCTCGAGCGCCGTGCCCCGATACCAGGTCTCGGCGATGTGCAACTCGCTCGACGGCTCACACAACCGCGCGAGGACCAGCACCGCGGCCATCGTGGCCCACGGTACCGCTTCCCGACCCTCCGGCAGCAGGCGAGTCAGCGCCTCGTCCAGCCGCAGCGCGCGCCACAGCGTCCACCCGAGCCAGACATCGCCGAATCCGCGGCCCCGCTCCAGACGGATCCGCTTGAGCCGAACGGGGATCGCCTCGTCGGCGTCCTCCGTGATGAACAGGTCGGGCTGGTCACGGTCGCCGGTGATCGCCCGCGCCAGCGCTTGGGCGCGCGCCCGACCCTGGGCGTCGAGTTCCCCGAGGTACGCGACGGTCTGCTGGACGACTTTCCGGCCGATGCGGACGGAACGGACGAGCTGCCAGTACCGGTGGACCTTCCCATCTTTGCGGCGTGTCGTATGACGCAGGTACATTGTCTAGCTTATCGAACAAGGCAGGCACCCAAGTCAATCAACTTGGTCGCCACTACATGCCGATTTCGGAATGCCGGCCGACAGCGCCGCGAGATACGAACGGCGCGGCCCCGCGGCCACGCCGTTCACCTACTCAACTGCGGAAGTTGGCTAGTTCGCGGAGCTGAGACCCACCCATTCCGGTCAATGGGGCCCCCCTGGCCGGGTCCCATACCCGCGAGGCCGGGCGCGGTCCCGTGTGCGCGTCTCGCAAGGTAAAACCGGAATAATTTCCTGGGCTGGG
This sequence comes from Gemmatimonadales bacterium, assembly GCA_035635835.1. Lineage (GTDB taxonomy): Bacteria > Gemmatimonadota > Gemmatimonadetes > Gemmatimonadales > GWC2-71-9 > 13-1-40CM-70-15. Next base: position 388 of record DASQAH010000154.1, on the reverse strand, counting down.
AGCCCTAGCCCGAGAGACCCGTGGACCCGGCGAAGCCGGATCGTTTGTGCGCGTTCGACGCGGAGACCGGCTCAGTGCGACTTACGTTGGGCGGAACCTTCCCCCTAAAACGCCCACGAGCCCTGCTAACCCGACGCCGAGCAGGAGGAGAGTAGAGGGCTCAGGGACCGCTGCAACGTCGTATGTGAGCGTCGCCGACTTGTACTTGATGTCGCCGACGCCCGCGAACCCCGCAGCGCCGGGGTTTGGAAATAACGACAAGACAATCTTGCCGCCTGCGGCCAGGATCGCTAGCTCCGCCTGATTGATCGGAATCGAGTCACCGCGGGCAGCCTGCGCGAGTTGATCGGTGAAGAAATCAGTGCCGTTTGACCCGCCCGGCGCGTCG
>DASQAH010000153.1:0-2243 GCA_035635835.1 Gemmatimonadales bacterium | reverse complement strand
GAAGCGCGGCGTACGCGACAGCCCACCCATCGCTCGCGAACAGCGACCCCGTGGACAGGTCGCAGAGGTAGCGGTTGTCGACATCTCCGGGAATGGTGGTCTGCCACAGCTCTTTAAGCTGAGCAGCTGGTGGTGCCGATGCAGCCGGGCCGTTGCCACCGGTCGGACGACGTCGCAACCACTTCACCAGCGCGCGCGTCGAAGGGCGGTGCGCGCCGCGAAGTAGCCGCACATCCCATGCACGCCGCCGCCCGGCGGCGTCGACGACGAGCAGAGATAGAGCTGTGGGTTCGGCGTGCGATACAGGCGAGCGGTCGGGCGGATGAACAGCTGCCGCAGGTCGGAGATCCCGCCGTTGATGTCGCCCCCGACGTTGTTGGCGTTGTGGCGTTCGATGTCGGCCGGGCTCATGACATGACGAGCGAGGATCCGTGAGGTGAACCCGGGGGCGAATCGCTCGACCTGCGCCTCGATCCGCTCGTGCATGTCGATCGTGGATCCATTTGGCACGTGGCAATACGCCCAACCGACGTGCTTGCCGGCGGGTGCGCGCGTCGGGTCGGCCACCGTGGGCTGAGCGAGGATCACGAACGGCCGCTCCGCTACCTGGCCCTCGGCCACCGTGTCCTCGGCCGCCACCACCTCGTCGAAGTCGCCGCCCACGTGGACGGTGCCCGCTTGCCGGCAGGCTTGCGCGCGCCAGGGGATCGGGCCGTCGAGTGCCCAGTCGACCTTGAAGACCCCGGGCCCGTAGCGAAACCGTTGAAGCTGCCGGCTGAAGCCCTCCCGCCATTGGTCGCTCGCGATCGGAAGGATCTGGCGAGGCGTCAGGTCGAAGAGCACGACGCGACCGTCCGAGACCTGGGCCATGCGGCCGACGCGGGAATCGGTGGCGATCGTCCCGCCTCGCGCTCGGAGCACGGCCGCCAGCGCATCAGCGACTCGTTGCGATCCACCGCGCGCGAACGGCCACCCGTAGGCATGGCCGGCTGCCGCGAGGACCAGGCCGAACGATGCGGTCGCCGGCCGGCGGAGCGAGAGCATCGAGTGCGCCCCGAGTCCGACGAACAGCGCTCGCGCCTGCGCAGTCCGGAACCGACTGGCCGCCAGCACGGCGGCGGAGCGAAGCGCGGGAATGCCAAAGCGCGCAATCGTCACGAGGTGCGCCGATGGGCGAGGAGGACCGAGGAACTGCCCTGTCAACAGGTCCGCGTGCCGAACGGTCGGCCCCATCAGCCGCCGGTAGGCGGCGCCGTCTCCACCCAATCCGCTCGCGGTCACGTCGACCGATCGATCCAGCACGGCCGCCGAGCCGTCATCGAGCGGGTGGGCGAGGGGGATCGGCGGATGGTCGTAGGTGAGCCCGTGGTCCGACAGCGGCAGGGTGCGGAAGAACGGCGATGCGAGTGCTAGCGGCAGGACCGATGAGCAGATATCGTGGATGAATCCGGGAAGTGTCAGCGCCTCCGATCGCGTCCCGCCGCCGATCGTTGATTCCGCCTCGAGCACACGGACCGACTTGCCGGCGCCGACGAGGACGATGGCCGCCGCGAGTCCGTTCGGGCCGGCCCCGACGACAAACGCGTCGAGGCCCCCACCCTGTCCTCCCCCGGAGGGGGAGGGAATTGGGGTGTCAGCCAAGATCGATGACGGTGCCCTCCGCGGCGGCTTCGACCTTGATCGCGTTGCCGCGATGGGCCGCGACGATCAAATCGATCTGGTCATCGGTCCGCGCCGGATCGTGGTGAAACAACAGCAGCCGCCTGGCGCCGGCCGCTTCGGCCAGGCCGACAGCGTACTCGACAGCCGAGTGCCCAGAAGAAGGGAGCGCTGCAGCCTCGGCCTTGGTCAGCTGAGCGTCGTGGATCAGCAGGTCCGCACCCCGCGCCAGAGCAATAGCCGCGGGGTGGTAAGCGCCGAGCCCGGCGGGTCCCGGTCCAAACGCGATCGGGCCGTGGTCTGAGAGATAGGCGATCGTCGCTCCGTCGCCGGTCACCCGGTACCCGTACGCCAGGCCGCCCTTGTGGGGGATCTCGCGGGCGACGACGTCGAATCCCTCGACCGCCCGGGGGCCCTCCTGGATCCCCAGGAAGCGCCATTTGCCCTTGAGTTCGGATGGCTTGATCGGGAAGTGGGGTGGCGACATGACCCGAGCCAGCACGTTGGCCGGATCACCCTGTGCCGGCATCACGACCGTCACCTCGGCGTCGGGCCGGTCGCCGGCGGCAAAGAACGGAAGCCCA
>DASQAH010000152.1:0-6569 GCA_035635835.1 Gemmatimonadales bacterium | reverse complement strand
CGGGGCTACGGGATCGCTGCCGGCGGCACCATCATCCACGAGCTCGGCGGCACGCGCATGGGCGACGACCCCAAGGCCTCGGTGACGAACCGGTGGGGCCAGGCGCACGATTGCAAGAATCTGTTCGTCGCCGACGGCGGGCCCTTCGTGTCTCAAGCGGACAAGAACCCGACCTGGACGATCCTCGCGCTATCGATGCGCACCAGCGAGTACATCGCCGATCAATCGAAAAAGGGGGCGCTCTAATGTCGGACAGTCGGACGGTCGGACGCTCGGACGGGATGGAGCGGCGAGAAGCGGTGCGGATCCTCGCCATCGCGCCGCTCGCGGCGGCGTTCCGGTGGGCACCCGAGTCCGTGCGCGAGGCAACGGCGCTGGCACGCGAAGCGCTCGCCCAGGGCACGCCGTACGAGCCCAAGAACTTCACCGCCCACGAGTGGGAGACCGTGCGCCAGCTCGTGGACCTGATCATTCCCAAGGACGAGCGCTCGGGGGGCGCTACCGAGGCCGGCGTGCCCGAGTTCATGGACTTCATGCTCGGCGACGATCCCGACCTGCAGACGCCGATCCGCGGGGGACTGGCCTGGCTCGACCGCACCTGCGACGACCGCTACGGCAAGACCTTCATCGCCTGCGCCGAGGCCGAGCGCGGCGCGGTGCTCGACGCCATCGCGTGGCCGAAGAAGGCGAAGCCCGAGCACTCCGCCGGCGTCGCCTTCTTCAACAGCTTCCGCGACTTCACCGCGTCGGGCTTTTTCTCGAGCAGAATGGGGGTCGGGGACCTGCGCTATATCGGCAACACGTTCGTCACCGAATGGAAAGGGTGTCCTCCCGAGGCGCTCGCCAAACTTGGCGTCAAATATCAAGACTGACGGGAATCGGGAAAGGTGAAACGGGAAACGTGACGGCCGCGAAGCGTCTCGGGATCGGGATCGTCGGCAGCGGCTTCAACGCGAGATTCCATCTGCAGGCGTTCGCGGCCGTTCGCGATGCCGACGTGCTGGGCGTGTGGAGCCCGAACCGCACGCGCGCCGAGGAGGCCGCCGCCCTGGCGCGCCGGCTCGACGTCGGCCAGGCGAAGGCGTTCCCTTCGATCGCCGCCATGGTCGCCGACCCCGCCATCGACGCCGTGTGGCTGTGCGGCCCGAACCACGTCCGCATCGCGAACGTCGAGGAGATCAGCGATTCCCTGACCCGCGGTAAGGCGGCCTTGCGGGGGATCGCGTGTGAGAAGCCATTGGCGCGCAATGTGGCAGAGGCGAAGCGGGTGCTGGAGCTCGTCACGCGCGCCGGCGTCCCCCACGGTTACCTGGAGAACCAACGGTTCGCGCCGCAGGTCGAAACGGGGCGCGCGCTGATTTGGGCCCGCGGGGCGAAGCTCACCGGGCGACCCTACCTCGCGCGTGCCGCCGAGGAACACAGTGGCCCGCACATGCCATGGTTCTGGCAGGGCAAGCTGCAAGGCGGCGGCGTTCTGAACGACATGATGTGCCACTCGGCCCTGGTAGTGCGGCACCTCCTCACCGAGCCGGGGAAGCCGTCATCCTCCATGCGGCCGGCGCGGATCACGGGGCACATCGCCAGCCTCAAATGGACCCGCCCAGCGTACGCCAAGAGGCTGGGACAGATGATGGGACCCGACGTCGACTACACCAAGTCGCCCGCCGAAGACTTCGCCAGCATGATGATCGAGTTCGACACCAACGACGGCCACCGTGTGTTGGGCGAGGCCACGACCTCCTGGAGCTTCGTGGGCGCGGGACTGCGACTTTCCGCCGAGCTGCTCGGGCCCGAGTACTCGATGTCTTGGAACACACTCGACACTGGCCTGAAACTGTTCTTCAGCCGCGAGGTACAGGGGAAAGCTGGCGAGGACCTGGTCGAGAAGCAGAACGCCGAGATGGGCCTGATGCCGGTGGTGGCGAACGAGCCCGCGGCCTACGGGTACGAAGCGGAGGACCGGCACTTCGTCCGCGTCTTCCTCGGGCTCGAAGCACCGGCCCTCGACTTCACCGACGGCCTGGAGGTCGTGCAGATCCTGATGACCGCCTATCAGAGCGCCGAGCAGGGCAAGACGCTCACGTTCCCGCCGCAGGGGTTGGACAGCTTCGTTCCGGCCGTGGCGCAGGGTACCTGGAAGCCGTAGGAGGGACGCATCTCCATCGCCCGACGCCTGCTGCTGCGGGCCTCGCACAGCACGTGGCTAGCGGATCAGCTGCGGCGCCGCGGTTTCGTGCGCCGGGCGGTACGCCGGTTCATGCCCGGTGAGGAGCTCGCCGACGCTCTGACGGCGGCGGCAACGCTGGGCACGAGCGGCATCGGTACGATCCTGACCCAGCTCGGCGAGAACATCACGAGCCGTGCCGAGGCGGACGCCGTGCGGGACCACTACCTCGACGTGCTGGACCAGGTCCACGCGCGAAAACTGCCGAGCCAAATCTCGGTGAAGCTGACGCAGCTCGGGCTGGACACGGGCCGCGAGGCGTGCGAAGCGAGGCTGCGCACGCTCGTTGCACGCGCCGCCGAGCATGGGGCGATGCTGTGGATCGACATGGAGGACTCGAGCTACACCGACGTGACGCTCGACACCTTCAAGCGGATGCGGGCCGAGCGCGGCAACGTCGGGGTAGCCCTGCAGGCCTACCTTCGCCGCACGCCCGCGGACCTGGAGGCCCTGCTGCCGCTCGCTCCGACGGTCCGGCTGGTCAAGGGCGCGTACAACGAGCCGGCGAGCGTCGCCTTCCCGCGGAAACGGGACGTCGACGCGCAATACTACGACCTCGCCGGGACGCTGCTGGCGCACACCAGCCAAGGCGCCCGGCCGGTGTTCGGCACGCACGACCTCGGTCTCATCGCACGCATTCGCGCGCGCGCCGCGGAGCTGGGCGCGCCGCCCGGGTCGTTCGAGGTGCACATGCTGTACGGTATCCGGGCGTTCGAGCAGCGGGCCCTCGCGGCGCAGGGCATCCCCGTGCGCGTGCTGGTCAGCTACGGCCGCGCCTGGTTCGCCTGGTACATGCGCCGCCTCGCCGAGCGGCCAGCAAACGTGTGGTTCGTCCTCAGGAGCCTGGCATGAAGCGTTTCCCCCGCTCCCTACTCCTCTGGGCCCTCGCGGGCCTACCGCTCGCCGCAGCCGCGCAGGGCGGCCGCACCTGGCCGCCGAACTCTATGGACCGGCCTAAGCCCCCGGTCGTCGACCCGGGACCAGAGCGAGCATCTGTCCCGCCTCCATCCGACGCCATCGTGCTGTTCGACGGCAAGGACCTCTTGCAATGGCGAATGGCGGATAGCACGGCGGCAAAGTGGATCGTGCGAGACGGCTACGTGGAAGTAGCGCCCGGGACGGGCACGATGCTGACGCGGCGGGCGTTCGGCGACGTGCAGCTGCACCTCGAGTGGGCCACGCCCGCTCCACCGCATGGGGACAGCCAGGAGCGCGGCAACAGTGGGGTGTTCCTGATGGGGGTGTACGAGATCCAGGTGCTCGACGGCTGGCACAACGTCACGTACGCCGACGGCTACCAGGGCGCGGTGTACGGCCAGACACCGCCGCTGGTGAACGCGAGTCGCCCACCGGGCCAGTGGCAGACCTATGACATCATCTTCCACCGCCCCCGGTTCGGGCCCGACGGTCATGTGCTGCGCTCAGCCCGGGTGACAGTGGTGCACAACGGCGTGCTCGTACAGGACAACACCGAGATCACCGGCCGCACGGTACACGCCGCGGTCGCCCACTACACGCCGCATGCCGACCGCCTCCCCCTTGGTCTCCAGGACCACGAGAATCCGGTGCGCTACCGGAACATCTGGATCCGCGAACTCCCGGAACAGGAGTAGTTCATGCGTCGTCTGTCACTCTGCCTCGCTGCGGTTCTCGCCATCGGAGCATCGGAGCTGCGGGGCCAGGTCCCCGCCGCCGCGACCGAGATGCTGCGCCGTCTCTACGCCTCGCGGGACTTCGCTTCCGAGCGGTTCGGGCCGGCGCGCTGGATCGAGAAGGGCGCTGCCTACACCACAGTGGAGCCTTCCGAAGCGGTCAGCGGGGCGAGCGACATTGTGCGCTACGAAACCGCCACTGGCGCCCGCACCGTGTACGTCTCGGCGCGGCGGCTCATCCCGGCCGGCGATTCGGTGGCGCTCGACATCGACGATTACGGGTGGTCGGCGGACGGGTCCCAGCTTCTCCTGTTCACAAATAGCCGCCGGGTGTGGCGCCAGAACACCCGTGGCGACTACTGGGTGCTGGACCGCCGCACCTGGAAACTGCAAAAGCTGGGGGGAGACGCGCCCGCGTCGTCCCTCATGTACGCGAAGTTCTCCCCCCAGGGCGACCGCGTGGCCTACGTCACCCGAGGCGACCTGTACGTCGAACGGATCGCGGACGGCAAGGTCACCCGTCTCACCAGCGGCGCCGATTCGTTGCACGTGAACGGCATGAGCGACTGGGTCTACGAGGAAGAGTTCGATCTGCGAGACGGGTTTCGCTGGTCGCCCGACGGGGCGAAGATCGCCTACTGGCACTTCGACATGACGGGCGTGCGCACGTTCACCTTGATCAACAACACCGACTCGCTCTACCCGTTCACGATCCCCATCCAGTACCCCAAGGCTGGCACGGCGAACTCGGCCGTGACCGCCGGCGTCGTGAGCGCGGACGGCGGGCCCACCACTTGGCTCCAGATCGAAGGCGATCCCCGCGACAACTACCTGCCGCGGATGGAGTGGGCAGGCCCGCGCGAGCTGCTATTGCAACGGATGAACCGGCTCCAGAACAGCGACCGCGTGCTGCTCGCCGACGCCGCGACGGGGGCGGTGCGCACCACGCTGGTGGAGCGCGACAGCGCCTGGCTCGACGTCGTGGACGACGTCCAGTGGCTTGGCGGCAACGCCAGATTCCTGTGGGTGAGCGAGCGGGACGGTTGGCGCCACGTCTACCTGGTGTCCCGCGACGGCAAGACCGTGCAGGTCGTGACCCCCGGCGCCTTCGATGTGATCGGCGTGGCGGCGGTGGACGAGCCGGGCGGCGCCCTGTACTACATCGGCTCGCCCGAGAACGCGACACAACACTACCTCTTCCGCGCACGCCTCGACGGTACGGGCAAGGCGGAGCGGATCTCCCCCGCTACCCAGCCCGGCAGCCACCGTTATACCATTTCGCCCGACGCGCACTGGGCCTTCCACACCTACTCGACGTTCGACTCGCCGCCCGTCACCGACCTGGTGCGCCTGCCGACGCATCAGGTCGTCCGCACCCTCGCGGCAAACGCGACGCTGCAAGAGGCCGTAGCGCCGTTGATCTCTCGGAAGACGGAGTTTTTCAAGGTCACCCTCCCCGACGGGGCGACCCTCGACGGCTGGATGATTCGGCCGCGCAGCTTCGACTCGACCAAGACCTACCCGTTGCTCATGCACGTATACGGGGAGCCGGCGGGGCAGACGGTAGTCGACTCGTGGGGCGGGCAGGGAACGCTCTGGCACCGCCTGATCGCCGACCAGGGCTACATCGTGGCGAGCGTGGACAACCGCGGCACGCCGGCCCCCAAGGGCCGCGCCTGGCGCAAGGTCGTCTACGGGGAGATCGGCGTGCTCTCGAGTCGCGAGCAGGCTGATGCCGTACGGGCGCTCACACGCGCGCGCCCCTACCTCGACTCCACGCGCGTTGGGATCTGGGGCTGGAGCGGCGGCGGTTCGAGTACCCTCCAGGCGCTGTTCCGCTATCCCACCGTCTACCAGGTGGGCATGAGCGTCGCCCCGGTACCCGACGAGCGGCTGTACGATACGATCTACCAGGAGCGCTACATGGGACTGCCACAGCAGAATGCCGCCGGATACGACTCGGCCTCGGCGATCGGCCACGCCGAGGGCCTGCGCGGCCACCTGTTGTTGGTGCACGGCAGCGGCGACGACAACGTCCACTTCCAGGGCTCGCAGCGGCTGCTCAACCGGCTGATCGCTCTCGGCAGGCCGGTGGATTTCATGGAGTACCCCAACCGCAGCCACTGCATCTGCGAGGGACGGGGGACGACGCTCCACGTGTTCACCTTGCTGACGCGTTACATGTTGGAGCATCTCGCGCCTGGACCGCGGCCCCGCTAGTCGGAGGCTCTCATGACACGATCGTCGGTCGTTGCTGCGTCCCTCTTATTCGCGGCCGCTCCCGCCTTCACCCAGCAGCGGGACGCCGGTGCCACCGTCACGGTCGGCACGGCTGCGGCCAGACGGGGGCAGACCGCTTATGGCGTTATTCGCGTTCCCGCCGGGACGGATTCGGCCACCTCCCTCCCGATCGCCGTCATCAACGGCGCGCACCCGGGTCCGGTGCTGGCCCTCGTGGCCGGCAGCCACGGGACGGAATACACCTCCATCGTGGCTCTCACCCGCTTCATCAGGCAGCTCGATCCGCGCGCGATCTCCGGAACAGTCATCGTCGCCCCGCTGCTCAACGTCGCTTCGTTCACCCAGATGACGGTGCACGTTAACCCGGTCGACGGGAAAGGCATGAACGGCCAATACCCGGGCGACCCGGCGGGCACGCAGACGCAGCGTGTCCTGGCTAGCGTGGCGGAGCA
>DASQAH010000151.1:0-3040 GCA_035635835.1 Gemmatimonadales bacterium | reverse complement strand
GATGAACGTCGCGGTCCCGACGGCGTGCACCGTGTCAACGATGGAAGAACCGACGCCGGGGAGACTGATCTTCTGGACGGTCGACGCCGCGGCCGACGTGAGCGGGGGCACGAGATAAGGCACGGTGTCGCGGCCGGTTGGCTTGAGGAAACTGAGGACGTCCACGTTGAAGATGGCGCGCCCCTGCCCGCATCCCGCCCCGAGCGTCAAGAGAACCATGCCAGCCCACTTCGCTTTCATCGAGCCTCCCTAGTAAATCGACAGCGACGTCGCCATCGTAATGGCACGCTGGTTCGACAGCGAGTTGGTGTGCGTCCAGAGTCCCACGTCCAGGCCGAGCCCACCGAATCGCAACCCACCGCCGAACCCAAACTCGAGCCGCTTTCGCTGGTCGCGTGCCACGCCGCCGCGCAGCGCGAACATACCGATCCGCTGCTCACCGCCCACGTGCACCACACTGCCGCGCCCCGTGTTCAGCACGTCCGCCCCGAGGGTCGTGTTGCCCACCGTGTACGCGAGATTCGCGATGTAGGACACAGGCAGCTTGGTTTTGGTCTCCACGTGGTTCCCGACGAAGCGCGAGTAGCTCGAGTCATGATAGAACGCGCTGTCCTGGCGAGTGTCGGGCCACGTGATGGTCGCACCGATGTCGTTCACGCCTACCCCGATCTCGAGCGGCCCGGAGACCCAGGCGACGCCGACGTCGCCGCCGGTGCCGTGGCCGAGCGCGTTCCCGGGCTTGGAGTACTGCGTCAGGGTCTTTGCGTCCGGGGTCACAGGGGTCGGCCCAGCGAAAATCGTGTCTCCGGTGATGAAGCCCCCGTTGCCGTCGGTCCGCCCATAGCCTACGCCCAGGTAGTAGTGAACCGCGCCCCCTACGTAGAACCCATGCGTCGAGTCCCCCGCGATGCGCCCAGCATAACTCACGGTGGGGGCGAACCCTCCTTCCACCAACCCGTGCACCAACGCGCTGTAGCGGGTGTTGGTGCCGGCGGGCTGCGAATCGCGCAGGAAGCGCAGCAGCGTGTCACCCAGCTGAAATTCCACGTCGTCGTGCAGCCAACCCATGACACCCACCCGGAAACCTTTGAATCCAAACCCCGGGTCGAGCGGACGGCTCGAGCCGCTGATCCCAAATTGGTCTTCCGGGACGAGCGTCGCCGCCTGCCCCAGATTCACCATCAAGAAATTCCTGCCGATCGTGAATGCGACGTCGTTAGTCGGCGTCGGGGCCTTCTTCACCTCCAGGTACAACGGCAGGTTGAGAATCGTGTTCGCCACGAGGATCGGGTTGAAGCCCCGCGATTTCGGGTCGAAGGCCGGGTCACTCGAGAGGTGGGGGTGGTCGTGCAGAAACTGGATGATTCCGAGCGGAATCGGGATCGTCAGCTTGGGCTGGCCATGGCGCTCGCCCTGGGCCTGTACCGCCCGGTATGCCGGGTTGTAGCGAGCGACGCTCCCGGAGCGACCGAGGCTCAGGCCACCCATGCCGATGCGGCGTGCGTCGGTCACGAGCCACTGCGCCGCAGCCGGTGCCGCGGCGCCGGCTACCAGGACCACCAGTCCGAAGCCGAGGACGAATGTGCGCACGATGCTCCCCGTGAAATGAGGGCTCAGCCGGGCACCAAGATTGTGAATGATCGGCGTTTACGCCACAGGCGGGCGTGAGCCGCGTCACGCGCGAGAGCGGGAAGGCGACCCCTGGAACCGGATGGTGACCGTCGTGCCCCGTCCCTGTGTGCTCGCCAGCCCAATGGTCCCGCCCCAACTCTCGACCAGCCGGCGGGCAATGGCGAGGCCCAAGCCGGAACCGCTCGACGTCGTGGAAAAGGCCGGGTCGAAGACGCGCGGTAGAACGTCGGGGGCGATCCCGCGGCCGTCGTCCTCTACGGCCAGCCCGCACCCGCCGTCGGAGATGCGCACGGTCACGCGGCGGGCTCCGGCGTTGCGGGCGTTCTCGAGCAGGTTGATGAGGACCTCTTTTACCTCGTCGCGTCGGGCGGAGGCGAGCGCGCCGGATTCACCCGCAAGCGCGACCGTAGCTTCGGCTTCCGCCCCGCCCAGCGTGTAGAGGTCCACGACTTCGCGGGCCACGGCATGAACGTCGACCGGCTCGAGGGGGAACGCCTCCGCCGCCGGCGACGCGAAGCGAGAAAACGCGCGCGCGATCGCGTCGAGCCGGTCGATTTCGGCCAGGATCCGCCCCGCCGTCTCGGCCAGCGTCGCGTCGAAGTCCGGCCCGTCTTGCTTCTCACGCGCGCGCTGGAGGTGCTGGATGCCGAGGCGGATCGGCGTGAGGGGATTCTTGATCTCGTGCGCCACCTGCCGCGCCATCTCGCCCCAGGCGAGCACCCGGGCGGCGCGGGTGAGCGCGGTCGCGTCGTCGAGCGCCACGACGCAGCCGTCGGGAGCCGGTCCGAGAGACGCGAGCTGCACGCGGATCTGCCGGCCGCCCACCGCGAACTCGTGCTCCACGATGCCCTCGGGCGCGCCGTCGAGAAACCCTCGAACAGCGTTCCAGACGACGAGCCATTCCGGCGGCGCCGCCCGCGGGAGCAGATCGCCGGGGGCGAGGGTCGTCCCGAGCAGCTCGGCGGCGCGCGGGTTCGCCATGGTGACGCGCAGACCGTCGTCCACGGCAATGACCCCGGTGGCCACGTTGGCGAGCACCTGGGCGGTGCGGCGGCGCGCTTCCTCCAGCGCGCCCTGGCTGCGCGTCACATCGGCCGCCATCCGCTCGAACGCCGAGATCACGGGCTCGAACTCACGCGGCGCCCCGGGCGGGAACGAGGGAACCGGTGCGCCGCGCCCGACCGCGCCGGCGGCATCGCGCAGCGCGGCGACCGGGCGCGCGAGACCGCGCGCGGTGAGTCCCGCGAGGTACACGGCGGCCACCAGGCCGGCCAGCGTCGCGAGGATGAGCGACAGCGCCAGGTCTTCCTGCTGCTGCCGCACCCGCTCGTCGTCGAGCAGCTGCGGGGCGGCCAGGATCTCCTGGACCTGAGGCGACTCCGAGCGCACGACCAGGTAGCCGACGCGG
>DASQAH010000150.1:0-3570 GCA_035635835.1 Gemmatimonadales bacterium | reverse complement strand
GAGTCCGAGGGTTGCCTCGACCGGGCGCAGCGCCCCGATCACGAAGGCGATGTGCTCCTCGAGCGGCACGCCGAGCTCCTCAGCGCCCTGGCGTACCTCGTCGCGGTTCACCCCCCGCGCGAACGCCTTGTCCTTGAGCTTCTTCTTGACCGACGACACCTCCAGGTCGGCGAAGCTGCGCGACGGCCGCACCAGCGCGCACGCGACGAGGAACCCGCACAGCTCGTCCACCGCGAAGAGGGCCTGCGCCATACGCGAGTCGCGGGGTACGCCGGTGTAGGTCGCATGTCCGAGGATGGCGCGACACATCGGCTCGGCCAGGCCCAGCTCCCGCAGTTGCCGCACTCCCCAGGAGGGATGATCTTCGGTGGCGGAGTGGGTCGGATTGGGGAATCGCTCGTAATCGAAGTCGTGCAACAGCCCCACGAGGCCCCAGGCCTCCGGGTCCTCTCCATACTTGCCGGCGTAGGCGCGCATCGCTGCCTCGACCGCCAGCATGTGCTGGCGCAGCGAGGGGGACTGCGTGTGCTCCTGCATCAAGGCCAGGGCCCGCTCGCGCGTCAATCCCATTGCACTCCCCACCGTTCCGCCCACAGTTCGGCCATGAGGATGGGCCAGAGCTTGCGGGCGTGGTTGGCTCGGCCGGCGCGGTGCTCGGCGAGGAGCCCCGGCACCCGCTCGCCACCAAGCCGCGGCCGCGCCAGCAGTCGATCGGCGAGCGACGCAAGGCCGGTATTGAGCCAGCGCGCGACAGGGACCGACAGGCCGCGCTTCTTGCGATCGATCACGTGATTGGGCACGAGCCCGCGGGCCGCTTCCTTTAATATCACCTTGGTCCTGACCCCCCGCACCTTGAGCGGCACCGGAGCGGGGAGGACCAACTCCATCACTTCCCGGTCCAGATACGGCGCCCGCGCCTCGATCGAGGCCAACATTGTACCCCGATCGACTTTGACGAGCAGGTTGTCCGGCAGGTAGGAGCAGAAGTCGAGCCACAGGACGCGATTCAGGGACGGGGCAGCGGGGAAGGCGTGCAGCAACCCGTCGGCCCACGCGGTTACCTCCGGATTCGGGCCGAGCGCACCGAACCAGGCGAGGTGGCGCTCGAGCACCGGCAGCTCCGCGGCCGTGACGAGCTGCTTGAGCAGGAACTCGGTCGTCACCTTGCCCGTGGAGGTTGGCAGGCGGTTGATCAGGGCGCGCAGCAGGCCTCGGCCCGGAAGGCGCTGGAACAGCCCGGCCGCCTTGTGCCCGAGGTAGGTGGGGTAACCGCCGAATAGCTCGTCCGCCCCTTCGCCGGATAACACGACCTTCACATGGGCCTGCGCGGCGTCGGCCAGGAGGTAGGTCGGGAGGATCGCCGGGTCACCCACGGGCTCGGCCAGCGTGCGGGTGACTAGCTCGAAGGCACGATCGAGTGATGCGTCGTCAGCGGTGACGACGTGGTGCGTTGTGCGGATGGTGTGGCTGACGGAGGCAGCGAACGCGCTCTCGTCGTAGCCGCGCTCCAGGAACCTGACGGAATAGGTGTGGATCTGCTCCCCGGCTTTGACCCGCGCTGCCGCGGCGGCGAGAAGGGAGGAGTCGAGCCCGCCGCTTGTGAACACTCCGACCGGCACGTCCGACATGAGCTCGCGCTCGACGGCGCGCAACAGCGTCTCTCGCAGCTGGACGGGACTGACGAGGCGGGACGGAGCGCCGGCCGCGTCCGCGGCCTCCCAATACGGGGAAACGGCGATGTGGTGCGCATCGCTTACGAGGAAATGCGCTGGCGGCAGCTTGTGGATGCCCTCGAACATCGTATGAGGAGCGGGCACGTAGCCGAGCGCCTGGTACAGTCGGGCCGCCACGGTGTTCAGCCGACGGGGCTGGTCGGGATAGACGAGCAGGGCCTGGATCTCGGAAGCGAACCGCAGCTCCCCGCCGACGCTCGTCCAGAACAGCGGCTTTTCGCCAGGGCGGTCCCGCGCCAGGATCAGCGCTTGCTGGCGATCGTCCCAGATGGCGAGGCCGAACATGCCGTCGAGCCGTGCGACCGCGCGCGCCCCGAGCCGTTCATACAGCGGGACGATGGTCTCGATGTCCCCATGCGAGCGGAACGGATACCCCCACCCGGTCGCCTCCTGGCGCAGCTCGCGGGCGTTGTAGATCTCGCCGTTGCAGACCATCCAGATGGCGCCGTCGGGGCTTTGAAACGGCTGGTCGCCAGTCGTCAAGTCCATGATAGCGAGACGGCGCGCTCCGAGGCGCGCGCGCTCGTGGCCCACGATCCGCTCCCCATCCGGGCCCCGGTGCTGGAGAGTCGCAGCCATGCGCGCAACGCATTCGGGATGCTTGAGCGGCGCCCCTGTGCGGGACACCGCGCCAAAGATGCCGCACATCACCTCACCCTGTGGAGCGCGCGGCACGGCCCGTAGGCGGCGTACCGGCCGTCCTCGTACAGCAGCGTCAGGCCGCCCGCGAGCACGCCACGCGTCGCGCGGTCTTCAGCGAGCGTCACGAACACCATCGGCTCGGGGCACTGTGCGAGCATCGTGCGCCAGGCGAGAGGTGGGAGCAGCGGGGTGCCGGGACGATCGCGGAAGCGCTCCGGGTATTCGGCGATGAAGTTGCTGGTGAATTCGCCGGCCGTCTCGGAGGCGAGGTAGACGCGATGTCGCAAATAGAATGGGAGCGAGGGCGGGTACGCCGCGACGCCGACCACCTGGCCGCGGCCGCTCACGGCGGCCGCGAGGGACGCAGCGGACCGATCGTCGCCCACGGCGCGGAGTAACGGCCCGGACACCGCCGGAATGGCGATCACGCAGGC
Organism: Gemmatimonadales bacterium; assembly: GCA_035635835.1. Classification (GTDB taxonomy): domain Bacteria; phylum Gemmatimonadota; class Gemmatimonadetes; order Gemmatimonadales; family GWC2-71-9; genus 13-1-40CM-70-15. The sequence goes on along the minus strand of DASQAH010000150.1, from coordinate 761 downwards.
GGCGTAAGCCGCGGCGATAAGCGTCGGGGCGTTCAGACGCACGCCCAGCCACACCAGGGCCGCTGAGCCGAGCAGCACGGCGCCGAGCATGAGGGCGGTCGGTGGAATGGCGGCACGCTCGGCGGAGGTGAGCGAGATCGGGGCGGGCAGCCACAGGGTGAGCGACACGAGCAGCAGGCCCAAGGCCGCCGCGAGCGCGACGTAGGGCCGCCAGGCGATGGCCGTCCCAGCGTGCGACCACGCCCGGGCAGCGGCGAGCGCGAACGCGGGCAAGAGAGGAAGCAGGTACTGCGGAAGCTTGGATTGGTTCAATGTGAAGAAGGCCAGCGGCCCCAGTACCCAGCAGGCGAGCAGCAGCGGCTCGCCTGCGTCGGCGTTCACTTTGCGCGCCAGCAAGGCCCAGCGCCAACGTCCCCCCCCAAGCCGCGCCAGCGCCGGCACGATCCAAGGGAAAGTGGCTACGGGCAGGATCGGCAAGTAGTACCACAGCGGGGCAGTACGGTGGAAGCTTCCCGTCGTCAGACGTTGCAGTGTCTCTTGCAGGAAGACGTAACGGGGGAACTCAGGGATCCGCAGCGAGACGAGGAGGAACCAGGGAAGGACGATAAGGCCGAACACCGCGAGGCCATACAGCGGGAACAGACGGCGCAGCCGCGCCCCCTCCCCCATGAGCAGGGCCCACGGCGCCATCACGCACAGCGGGATCGCGACGGCGATGGGTCCTTTGGTAAGTGCGCCGACGCCGATCGCCGCCCAAGCGA
>DASQAH010000149.1:0-2872 GCA_035635835.1 Gemmatimonadales bacterium | reverse complement strand
TGAACACGAAGGCGCGCCAGGAGCTGGTCGGCATCGGCGCCCTCGTGGTTGGGTTGTTCCTCGGCCTCACCCTGCTACGGCTCCCCATCACGGGGCGCTGGGGCCAGGGGATCGGGTCCGCGCTGTGGCAGGTCGTCGGCGTGGGGTCCGTGCTGCTCCCGGCGCTGGGGATCGGCTGGGCGCTGGCGGCGTTCCAGCGGCTCGGCAGCGTGTCGAGCGGACGGGCCGCGGTGCTCGGCGCGGGGCTGATTCTGCTGCTCCCCTACGGCATCGGTGTCGCGACCGGCAGTGGGCCCGCTCCTGTCGACTACGCGACGTGGGGGCCGACCCAGCGGTTCGTTGGCATGCTCCCGGGGATGCTGGTCCGGGGAGTCCACGGCGCCGTGGGGACAGCCGGCGGCGTGCTGGTGGGCCTGTTCGCGCTGTCCGCCCTGGGGATTGTGACGATGGGGTGGCACCCGCTAGTCGCCCTGAGGATTCGCGAGGCGGGAAGCCAGAAACGAGAAGCGCGACACGAGAAACGAGGGACGGAGAAGGTCGCCCGGCCGAGCCGCGAGGAGGCAGCGGCAGCGACCACGATTCCCGTTTCCCGTTTTCCGAAAGAGCGTAAACAGAAGCCCGCGCCAGTTCCGAAACCGCTTTCCGTGCCCGCGGGCGTCCTCATCCCCCCCATTGATCTTCTGACGCAGCCGCCCCCCGGGGACGGCAACGCCGGCCTCGCGCAGATCGAGCAGATGGGTGACAAGTTGATCGAGACGCTCCAGACGTTTCGCGTGGAGGGCTCGATCGCCGGGCGCACGGTCGGCCCCGTCGTGACGCAGTACGAAGTGGCGCCGGGGCCTGGGGTCAAGGTAGGGCGGATCGCTGCGCTCGCCGACGACCTGGCGCTCGCCATGCGCGCCCCCTCCCTGCGCATCGTGGCCCCGATCCCGGGGAAGGCGGCGGTGGGGATCGAAGTGCCCAACCCGATGCCGCGGATGGTGCACATCCGCGAGCTCATCGAAGGAGGGGAATACCTCCGCGGCACCCGCGTGCTGCCGATCGCCCTTGGCAAGAACCTCGAAGGCGACCCCGTGGTCGCGGACCTCGCGAAGATGCCGCACCTCTTGATCGCCGGCGTCACGGGGTCGGGCAAATCAGTCTGCATCAACACGATCATCACGAGCCTCCTGTACACGCACCCCCCTGAGCGGCTCAAGCTGCTGATGATCGACCCCAAGATGGTCGAGCTCTCGATGTACGCGGTGCTGCCGCACCTCGGGCTCCCCGTGGTGACGAACCACCACAAGGCGGCGAGCGTGCTCAAGTGGGCGGTGTGGGAAATGGATCGGCGCTACCGGCTGCTCCACGCCAATCACGCCCGCAACATCGTGGACTTCAACAAGAAGGTGGAGGAGAAAAAGCCGCTCAAAGGACCGCGCGAGACACTCGCCACCCAGGTAGGCATCCAACGGGAGCTGCCGCTGGACGGCGAGTATCGCGACGGCATCCTACCCTACATCGTCCTGATCGTGGACGAGCTCGCGGACCTGATCCTCACGGTGCAGGGAGAGATCGAGACCCCGCTCGCGACGCTGGCCCAGAAGGCGCGCGCCATCGGCATCCACATCGTGCTCGCGACGCAACGGCCATCGGTGAACGTCATCACCGGGCTCATCAAGGCGAACTTCGCGTGCCGCATCGCATTCCGCGTATCGGCCAAGGTGGATAGCCGCACCATTCTCGATCAAAACGGCGCCGAAACCCTGCTCGGCAACGGCGACATGCTGTTCCTGCCGCCGGGCAAGAGCGAGCTTGTCAGGGTCCAGGGCGCTTTCATCTCGACCGAAGAGACGGAGCATCTGATGGAGTGGTACAAGGCGCACACTCCTGCAGCGGCGCCGGCCGGGCCCAGCATCGGCGAGCAGGTTGCGGCTCTAGAAGAAGCGGAGAAGACGGCCGAAGAAGGGGGGGGGGGCGGGGAGGCATTGGGTGAGCGCGATCCGCTGTTTCGCCAAGCCGCCGAGGTCTGCATCCAGAATCAGCTCGGCTCGACCTCGCTGCTGCAACGGCGAATGAGCATCGGCTACGGCCGGGCCGCACGGATCATCGATCAGCTTGAAGTCGCAGGGGTCCTGGGTCCCGCAAACGGCAGCAAGCCGCGTGACGTGCTCGTGGGGCACGAGGAGTTGGACGAAATCTGTGGGGCAGCGTAACGCTCAGCGGAGGAATGGTCCCTAGCCGCGTGGATCGGGTTCAGTCAGTCCGTAGAGGGGTGCTACTTTTCCGCTGTGGGTGGAGTGGGGAGGTGGGGCTGGTGGAGGGGGGGCTGGTGAGAGACGGATACTGGTTTGCCCGGATCGCCTTGGCGGGCGAGTGGTAGGAGCAGCTGGAAGACGCGTTCCGCCCCGGGTGGCGCTAACCCGGGCTTCGGTATATATTCGGGTCTCACTCATCGAGGCCCGCAACCCATGTCGAGGACCCTCATGGCGGCTGAACCCCGCGATACCACCCCCCCCGCGACCCCCCAGCTCTCCGACGAGCGTCGCAAGGCCCTGAACCTGGCGATTACGCAGATCGAGAAGACCTGCGGTAAAGGCTCCATCATGCGCATGGGGGCCGACTCTCCCCGGGTGCGGGTGGAAGCCATCTCCACCGGTGCGATCAACCTGGACGCCGCGATCGGCGTCGGGGGGATTCCCCGCGGCCGGGTCACCGAGATCTTCGGACCGGAGTCGAGTGGCAAGACGACGCTCGCCCTGCATGTGGCGGCGAACGCCCAGCGCGGCGGCGGCGCCGCAGCCTACATCGATGCCGAGCACGCCCTGGACGTGGAATACGCCAAGAAGCTGGGTGTGGACGTGGACAATCTGCTCGTCTCCCAGCCCGACAC
>DASQAH010000148.1:0-6343 GCA_035635835.1 Gemmatimonadales bacterium | reverse complement strand
CCTCGTCGAAAACGCCGGCTATCACTGGCAGGCGCGGACGTGCGACCACACCGGCCGGTGCAGCGCGTGGCTCAGCTTTGGTGGCAATCCTGAGAGCGCCGCCGACTTCTACTTCGACGCGGTCCTGGAGCCGCCGGCCGCCCCAACGGGCCTCGCGCAGTACCAGTCGGACGGGACCACGGCGATTGCGACGGGAAGCCACACCGGCGGGGTGATTGCATCGAACGTGACGGTTGTGCTGAAGGCCACCGTCACCGACCCGGATCCCGGCGCCCTGATTACGCTCACGGTGCAGGTGACCGATGGGACCAATACGTACACCTTTACTGGACCGGCCGCACCCTCAGGAAGTGTTGCGTCCGTCACAGCGTCGAATCTACCGACGGGCCTCACATTGCTGACTCCGGCCAGTTATACCTGGAAAGCCCAGGCCTGTCAGGGAACCCAGTGTAGCGCGTTTGTCAGTCACGGCGGGAGTCCCGACTTCCTGGCGCCATGATCACCTGCCCCCGGTGCGGCGTCCACGACATCCCGGACACGGCACCCGGCTGCCCACGCTGCGGGCTGACGTTCGAGGGCGCGCAACCCACGGCCCCGGAAATCGTCTCCGATGAGTTGGAGCGCACCCTGCGGCGCGACCTCGGAGGCCAGTACCAGGTGGGCGAGCTGCTGGGCCGCGGCGGCATGTCCCTCGTCTATCACGCCCACGAGGCGGAGCTGAGCCGCGACGTGGCCCTGAAGGTCCTCCCCCTACAGTTCATCCACACCCCGGACACCGTGCGACGCTTCGAGCGCGAGGCCAAGATCGCCGCGTCGCTCGACCACCCGCACATCGTGCCGATCTACCGAGTGGGCGCCACTGGCACGTTCCTGTGGTACTCCATGAAGCTCGTGAAGGGGCGCCCCCTGTCGGAGATCATCCACAAGGAAGGAGCCCTGCCCCTCGAGCAGGTGATCGCGATCGTCGAGCAGGTTGGCAGCGCGCTGCAATATGCCCACCGGCACGGCGTGGTCCACCGCGACATCAAGCCCGCGAACGTCATGGTGGAGGAGAGCGGCTGGGTGCTCGTGTGCGACTTTGGCGTAGCGCGGGCGTTTGGCAGCGTCGCGTTGACCCAAACGGGCAGCTCGATCGGCACGCCGCACTACATGTCCCCGGAACAGTTCGAGTCGCGCACGGTGGACGGTCGTTCGGACCAGTACTCGCTCGCGATCATGACGTACGAGGCGCTCACGGGCAAGGTCCCCTTCACCGGCGACTCGCTGGGCGAGCTGGTGCGCAAGCACCTGCTCGATAATCCGCCTCGCGTCACCACGGACCGGCCTGAAGTTCCGGCGCCGGTTGCCGACGCCCTGGAACGGGCGATGAGCAAGCAGCGCGACGGCCGCTTCCGGGACATCGGGGATTTCGTCCAGGCGCTCGGCGGACGTGCCGAGCCGAAGTCTCCCCTGTTCACGGGCGGGCGCAAGAGCAGTGAACCGAGCTCGGTCATCATGCCGGAGTGGCGGCCAGCGGGGGCGCGGCGGCGGGGGCTGATGCTGTGGGCGGTCCCCTTGGTTCTCGCGGCAGGCGCGGTGGGCTGGGCCGCGTTCGGCGGCCGCCCGACCTCTCCAGTCCCGCCCCCCAAGAGTCCTGACACCGCTCACGGCGCGGCGCCGACGACGGCGGTCACATCGGCGGCCCCTACGGGCGACTCGCAACGAGCGCGAAACCGTAGCGCCAGCCGGCCGCCGAATCCTGCTCTCACGCGCCGCCAGCGGGCGGCGACTCCGCCGCCGGATTCTGGGATCGTGTTGATCAACAGTCAGCCCGTCGCAACCGTCCGCGTGGACGGGCGGTTGGTGGGGACGACCCCGATCACACGTCTCAAGCTCAGCATCGGCGAGGCACACCGCGTGCGCCTCGAGCAGGACGGCTACGTGCCACTCGACACCGTGGTCACGCTCCGGCCGGGTGAGCAGCCGAGGAGACTCACGGACCTTACGCTCAAGCCGGTACGGCCATGAGCCGCCGCCACGCAGCGTTCCTCGCGCTCATCGCCGGGCTGCTGCTCGCGCCGCGGCAGGGCCAGGGGCAGTCCGCCCAAGGCGTGCTCGCGGCCGCGATCCGCAGCTACCAGAACCTCGATCTCGACGACGCGGCTGGGCTGCTGACCCGCGCGCTCACCTTCCAGGGCCCTGAAGCATTGAGTCGTCCCAACCGCTCCAAGGCTCTGATGTACCTCGCCGCCACCGAGCTGCTGCGAGACCACCGCGACTCGGCGTTGACCGTGTCTCGCCGGCTGGTCGCCTACGAGCCCCGTTACCGGCCGAGCGATCTGGACTTTCCGCCCCGGACGATCGCCCTGTACGACAGCGCCCGCCGCGCCACACCGGCGGTCTTCGCCGCCGCGCCCGCCGACACCGAGCTCCGCGACGGCGAGATGCTTGTCGTCCGGCTGTTCGGGAGCACTTACCATCAGATCCAAGCCGCCCTGCTGCGGGAGAGCGGCACGGCGCTGCGGATCCTGTACGCCGGCCCGATCACCGACAGCCTCGATTTACGTTGGGACGGGCGCGACTCGAGCGGGGTGAGCGTCCTCAACGGCGATTACCGCATCGCCGTCGAGTCTCGCGACGCAGGTGGGCGGTTGGTGCGCAGCCTGCGGCTGCCGCTTGCGATCTCTCGCATGATCGCCGACACGCTCCCCTCGCCTCAGCCGCTGGCGTCCGCGGCTTTCCTTCCGGAGCGACGGCCCGTGGGGCCTGCGCTGGGCGCGTTCGCGCCGGCGCTGGCAGCCGGTGCGGCGGTGCTGTTGCTGCCCAATGTGGTAGCGGGTAGCGAAAGCAACGGCAGCTCGAAGGGCAGGCTGGTAGTGGGGGCTACGGCGACCCTGGCCGGCATCTACGCGTTGTTCCGTCGCCACCCGGGGGACGCGATTCCCGAAAACGTCGCGCGCAACCAAGTGATGCGCGTGGGGTGGCGCGCCGCCGCCGACTCGGTCGCCCGCGCGAACATCGCTCGCCGCCGCGACGTGCGGCTCCGAGTCCGCGCCGGCGAGCCCGTGGTCCAGGGTCCGGAGGCGCCGTGAGCCGCGCCACCGCCATCGCGCTCGCCGCCGGGCTGTGCATGGCCGCCGCCTCCCCACCGCTCGCCGGCCAATCCGCGCTGCGGCTGTCGGCAGCGGCCGAGGGCGCAACTGTCCGTGCGCGAAGCCTGATCCCGTCGGGGCGGGAGCGTCTTGATGGGTATCTCTTCGCCGGCGAGGGCCTGCTCTCCCGCGGCCGCGCGCTGCTCCGGCTGCGCTACGGTCAGGGTCGACTCACCTCCGACTCGGCCGGCGTGCAGCCACGCTCCCTCACCGACGGAGCGGCGCTCCTCGGGGTGGCGGCCCTGCCCTGGCTCGACTTCTGGGCCGGGCCGCACGCGCGCAGTTACGTCACGGATCTGGGCAACCAACGCTGGCTGTACTGGGAAGCTCGGGCGAGCGCGAACGCTCAGCTGGTGCCCGGTCAACTGCAGAGCTCCTTCGACGGATGGGTGGCGGTGGCTGGCCGGGTAAACGTCCCCGAGAGTTTCGGCAGCGCCCGAGGGGCTGAGGTGGGAGTGATCGCGCTCATCGCGCGGCCGGCGCTGCGGCTGCGACTAACCTATCGCATCGACCAGGCCCGGCTGGCCGCCGGTCGCCGGGAGACGGTCGAAGCCGTCGCGCTCAGTCTCGGTCGCGACCTGCGCTAGCGCGGCGACGGCTAGCGGTAGCGCTCGATCAGCCGCGTGGCGCCGCGACGGGTGACTCGCACCAGCGCCCCGCCGCCCGGCACCGTCGGATCCTGCGGTAGCAGGGTCACGAGCGCGCCAACGCTATCCCGCTCGAATTTGAGCACCTGCACTGGAATACTGCCCCACCCGTGAAGGGAGTCATCCCGCTGGAGGGCTGCGACGGCGGCCGCCACGGCCGCGATGCTGTCGGAGTCCGCCAGGGTCGAGGGCGGGGGAAGAGACCGTGTGGCGGTGTCCGAGGAATCGCCCGCCGTGGCCGTCGGGTGCGACACCCGCTGCTGCACCTGCTGCGCTCGATGCCGCAGCGTCAGCAGCCCCAGCGCTAAGACTACGACGGCGATCGCGATGAAACGCCCGAGCGGCAGCCCCATTCCACAATATACGTGCTACGGGAGATCCATCAGCACGAGGTCGGCGGGCGCCGCACCGGTGAGAGTGAGACGCGCTCGTCGGTGATCAGCGCCGCGTCGCCGGCGTCGAGCCGCTATGGGGGTGCTGCTGCCCATCGCGGCCGCGCTGATCGTGGCGACGATGGTCGTGGCGATCGCGAAGGTGCACGGCCCGAGGGGGTTCTTCAGTCAGAACGGCGGCTACGAGTACAACCTGGTGCTCCTCGTCGCGGCGCTCACGCTCGCGACCACGGGCCCCGGCGCTTACTCACTGGGCCGCCTGCTCGGTCGGTAGCCGTCCCTTTAGGGCCGGTGCGGGTTCCGGGGGGGGTGCCCCTTGTCGGGCTTCCCCTGCCCGGGCGGGGGGCCGCGAACGTCATCCGGCCGAGCCAACCCAGCTGCCGCCTGAGCGGGACTGGCGCCACGCGCCACCCGCGACTGCAGCTTGGCGGGCAGGGCGAGGAGATCGCTGGCAGACCGCCCGCTTTGGATCGTTTCGCGCACAAGCTCTACCGTCTGCGGCGCGGGCACCCCCAATGCTGTCAGCGTGCCGGCGACGCGTAGCGTGGCGGCGGGCGGGAATGGGTCGGTGCTGAGCCGCACCAGCTCGGTGACCTGCGGTCCGGCCATGCCAGCGGCGAGCGCGAACGCGCCGGCCTCGATGGTTTCACCGTCGGGGATCGCGACGCGACCCGCCCGGATCGCCGCAGCCGCGGCGTCGAGCTCGCCAAACACCAGCCGCACCGCCGCGATCACGCGCTCCGGGGCCACGCCCTTCGCACCGCCCTCGATCGCCTTGTCCACGAGCGGGTCCGCCGGCAAGCCGCGGGCGGCCGCCGAGTCCGCGAGCACACGAACCGCCACCGCGACCGCGGGTGGCACCCGGCCGACAAGGCGGGCCGTGACGTCGCCTTGCGCCGCGAGCGGCCCCGCGCAAACGACGGCTGCAAACACGAGCACCCCACAGCGCGGAGTCGTCACAGCACCCGCCCCGCTCGGACCGTGCCGCCGACCGCGATCACGCTGTTGCGCCGGCCGAACCCGTCATCCACCGCTGGCGCCGCGGGGTCGGTGACCCAACGCCGCCCGTCGACTACGAACCCATATTGGTGTTGGCCGGCGGGAAGAGTGAGCGTGACCGTCCAGACGCCGTCGCTGCTCGCGCGCACCAAAGGCGTGGCCGACTGGTTCCATTGATTGAACGTCCCGGCGAGCCCGACCTGTTTCGCTCCCGGGGCGTAGAGCACGAAGCGCACCAAGAGGCTCTCGGGGAGGGCGCTAGCCGTCGCCGCCGGCCCCTGCTTGGAGATTGTCCCACCGGGACCACGGAGCACCAGCACCAGCGCCGCCGCGGCGGCGAGGGCGGCGCCGAGTGCCCACGGCCGCACGCGCAAACGCAGCTCCCAAGGCTCCGTGATCCATCCGAGCGAGCGACGTGTCAGCGAGACCGCCCTCGCGCGGGTCCGCACGGCGTCCATCACCCGAGCGTCGAGCGTCTCGGGCAGCATCACCGCCCGGCGGTCCACCGCTGCCAGCAGGCGCAGCGCCTCGGAGGCTTCCGCCTGCAGCTCAGGCGGCAGCTCGGCAAGCGTGAGCTCGCCGTCGAGCAGCTGTTTCACCAGGGGGTCGTAAGCGTTCATCGTGTCACATCCTGTCCTTCAAACGTTGCCGGAGCCGATCGTAGGCCCGATGCATCCGCATCTTGAGCGAGGGCACGGAGCCGCCGATGCGTGTGGCGATCTCCTCGTACGACAGGCCCTCGACGTGCTTCAACACGAACACCTCTCGCTGCTCCGGCGTCAGGTCGAGGAGCGCCTGCTGCAGCGCGTGGAGCCGCTCCTTCGCATCCATCATCCCGTCGGGCTGCTCGGCCGCCGGGATCGGTCGCGACTCGATGTCCCCCGATCCCGCCCCCATCCGCGCCTCTCGCCGCCGCTCCGCGAAGCAGCGGTTCCGCAGTATGAGGAAGAACCATCCCGCGAAGTTGTCCGGTTCGCGACACTGGGCCAACTGGTCGTAGGCCCGGATGAACGCGTCCTGGACAGCGTCCTCAGCGGCGTCCGCCGAGCCGAGCATGCGCGCCGCATAGCGCGCGTAGCGGTCGCGATAGCGCCGCACCAGCTCGGCGTAGCGCTCGACATCGCCGCCGAGCACCGCCCGCACCGCCGCCCCATCCGCCGTTTCGTCGCGTAGA
>DASQAH010000147.1:0-2077 GCA_035635835.1 Gemmatimonadales bacterium | reverse complement strand
CTGCGGCAGGCGGGCGAGTGGTTCCACGGGCGGCTCGGGTATCGGGTGAATCTCGGCTACACCCGCAGCGACGACTGGACGCGGTCCCGCACTAGCAAGGACAGTGCGGACTGGAAGCGAGAGTATGCGCCGGCCACCTCGCCGCCGCCGCCGAGTACGACGCCGGACAGCCTGCCCTTGATCGGGCAGACGAAGGATCCCGTGACCGGCCAGGCCGTGGGCACTCCCGACCCCCTGGTCACCGTCTACGGGTCCGTGCGGGTCGACTACTACGCGGCCAATGGCTCCGTCGTCACGCTCGAGGGCGGGACGGCGCGGGCCGACAATGCAGTCTACCTCAGCGGCTCTAGCCGCAATCAGTCGCGCCAAGTCCTGCGCCCTTGGGCACGCCTCACGTGGGACGCCGGTGGGAGCGGCATCTCCGCCTGGTATTCTGGGGTGTCGTTGGCGGGAGTCGTGCTGAACTCTGGGGAGCCCTGGTACGATGACGAGAGCGTCTTCCACCTAGAGGGACGCACGAGCCGCACGTTCCACGGGGATGGCGGCCGCGTGGTGGTGGGCGCCTCGGTCCAGAACAACACGGTCAACTCCCAAGGGACGCTCTTAGGCCGAGCGAACGACGACCGCAGCGATCAGTACTATGGCGCGTTCGCGCAGCTCGAATACGGCGTCCGGCCCCTGCGTCTGATCGGCGCGGTGCGCTGGGACGACAATGACCTCTTCCCCGCGCAGCTGTCGCCCAAGGGCGCGCTCGTCTTCACCCCCGCAAAGAACCACGCGCTGCGCCTGACCGTGGCCCGCGCCTTCCTCACGCCGACTCTGGTCGGCCTCTTTGACGCGCACGCCGCCGGCCAACGGGTCTGGAACCTGATGGCGATCGAGGCCCAACTCCGGGCGAATCCCTCCCTGCGTCCCGCCCTCGACAACGTGCCGCTCGGGACGCTCTTCAACAATTCCGCCGCGGTACCCGAGTCCGCGTTCGGCAACCCCCACCTCGTGCCACAGACGGCGATCAGTTACGAAATCGGCTACAAGGGCCAGTTCGGTCAGCGCGTCTTCATCACCCTGGACGCGTATGACGCCCACATGCAGAACCTCCTAACCGGCCTCTTGCCGGCCGGCACCACAGGCTTGAACCCCGACTTCAAGCCGTGGACCGCGCCGAGCACCGTGCCCGCCGCGCAACGGGCCGCGGTGGAAGATTCCGTGCGGAGTGCGCTCACCGCCCTCGGCAGCACAGTCAAGAATGGCCTCACGCGCCTGGCCGACGGCACGACCGCCATCGCCTTATCATTTGGCAACGTGGGCACCGTCGACGAGTGGGGGGTCGAGCTGGGCACGGGCGTGTCGTTCACCCGTGCGCTGACCTTCAGCGCCGGCTACACTTGGTACAACTTCGCCATCCGGCGGAACCTCGTGGGCGACGTCCTAGCGCCGAACACCCCGCAGCACAAGGGCACCGTGGCGCTCGCGTACGCGGGCCGCCAGGGCATCGACCTCGGCGTGGATGCGCGTATCGTGTCCCGGTACCATTGGAAGACAGGCATCTGGGGCGGGGATGTCCCGGCGAGCCAAATCGTGAACGTGAACGCCGGCTATCGCATCAGTCCCCACCTCCGGGTGTACGCCAACGCTACGGACCTTTTCGATCAGCAGCGCTTCCAGGTCTACGGTGGCTCGGTGATCGGACGGCGCGTGCTGGCGGGGGTGGCGTCGACGTTCTAGTCGCCTTAGCGGGCCAACATGATGGACGTACAGGGGGTCGACGGAAGAAAAAGAGCGAGCCTCGCATCGAACCTGCTGCGAGGCTCGCCTCTCTTTCACCCAATCGGGACGGCGGGATTCGAACCCGCGACCCCCTGAACCCGTTCGTCGACCGACACGGCGTGCTCATTTGGGCGTTCCGGCGGCCGAGTCGGCCTGCCGGAGCAGCCCTGCGAAGTCCCTGAGCTCGGGGAGGCCGAGGTCGGAGACCACCCAGTAGCTGTAGTCCGCCGTGGTCCAGTGCAGCAGGTGATAGCCCTGGCGGGTGCTCGTGGAGGAAACGGCAGCCGGACCACGCGCAGCGGGCCACAGG
>DASQAH010000146.1:0-9254 GCA_035635835.1 Gemmatimonadales bacterium | reverse complement strand
CGGCGTCGACTTGCATTGCCCTTGAGCGCCCGCCAAGGCGCGAATGGGCGACCATGGGCAGATTCGGGGCCGCGCACCAGCGCGTGCACCGATATCTGCCCACTAGCTTGCACAACGAGGAGCACGGCGGAAGTCAGTGCAGGTGTACTTCCCCGGGGGTCCCCTGTACGTGCATCAGGGGCGCGGGAGGCGCCGTGGGCTTCGTTGTGTTTCCAGAGTCGCTGCCCGGGGTCGTGATACCACCATCCGACCGTGCCTCAGTGAGCCAGGGCCTTCACCGAGTAGTGAGGACGGGCACGCCGTCCCATCGCAAACAAACGGCCCGGCGAAACAAGTATCAAACGAGCAGCACCGGGCGCTCCCCTAAGGGGTGACGCTGATCGTCCCGGTGAACCCCGGGTAGACCGACGGGGGATGGTTCGAGCAGTGATAGGGGTAGGTGCCCGTCGCGGTGAACGTGTACTGAAACGTGCCCCCTGCCGAGCCGCCGCCGTACGCTCCGCCACTCGTTGGACTGCTGAGCTGGCCGCTATCCCATGTGCCCGTATTGCTCGTGGCGGTATGCGCGGATGGGCCACTATTGGTCCACTTCACCGTGGTCCCGACCTTCACCGTCAAGGTGGTCGGAGAAAAGGAGAAATCTTGGATGGTCACAGCCCCGTTAGTCGGTGCGGTCGACATTTTGCAGGCGGCAATGGCGAGGAGTAGCGAGAGTAGTTGATGGCGAAGTCGCATTGTTCTCCTCCTAGTCTGGGGGACTCCTGCAACCGAATCCCCAGGGTGCCGGGCTCGCTGCGCTACTGCCGACGGCCGCCGCCGCCGCGGCGTACCGAGCCGGCCGGGCGGGGCGGGAGAGCAAAGGTGCGGCCGGAAACGCCGCCGACGGAGAATCTGCGATACCGGAGTGCTGGCGCCCGCCCCGAGCCAGAGACACTGGGCTCATGCAGCTGTTCGGGGGCGCGCCCGGCGGACGGGACCTCGACCCCGTCTGGGGCCCGCGCCGCGGGACCGGGCATGCGACGTTCCAGCGTCGTCAGCCGCCGGTCCCAGATTGGCGCCGGGGCTGCCCGCGCCGTGCCGCGCGGCCGGTTCTCGGTCCGCGGTGCGGGGACCCGCTGCTCTAGACTCGGTCGCCGGTCGCGGATCGGCGTCGCAGCCTTTCGATCCATCGACTCACGCGGCCGCCCGGCCGCGTTCGCGGGAGCAGGACGACTCCGTAAAACGCCCGTCGGCACCCGCAGCCGCGGGCCCGTCGCGGTGATCGGGGTGGGATCCCTGAAGATGAAGCGGCCGCGAAACTCTGGGCGGGCGCGGTCGATCAGTAGGCCACGGCGAACCGGAAACCCGACAACGACCCCGGTCCCGCCCCGGAACACAATCACGGTGCGGCTGAACACGAGCACCCGCGGGAAGAAGAACCGACGGTGAAAGAAGAACGGATCCAGGAAGAACGGGTTACAGAAGAACGGGTCGAAGAAAAACGGGTCGAAGCAGCTCGCTCGAGAGATGAACGGCCGGAAAAAGAATGGGTCGCCGAACGCCAGGCTGAAACTGAAGCCCCGGGGCCAGCCGAACCCGTAGCCCAGACCCAGGCCGACGGACGAGGAGTATGGAAAGTAGGCGCCATCGTGATACGCCTGTGGCGACGCGACGGTGTAGTTCACCGCGTCGTAGTCGAAGGGGCCGTCCGGCACCATGCGCTGGACGATGTCGAGCAGCGCCCGCTCCTTGTCGTCGCCGGCGTCGCGCGCTGTTAGCATGCGGTAATCCCAATGATCGCCGCGCGCGAACTCGTCGAGCTTGAACGGTGTCACCGAGCGGGCGGCGAGCACGAGCCCCGAGCCCTCGCCCTCATCGATCGAGAACGCCTCGCGGTCGCCACGGCCGCGGACCTCGATCGTCCGCCCACCGCGCACGAAGGCGTCGTCGGCCGGGTCGAGCGGGAAGAGCACCCGCACGCGGCCGTTGGCGTCGGCGCGGAGCACGACGAGGTAGCCGTCCTCGCCGAGCTTTATGTTCACGTGCGCCTTGTCGGCGCGCCTGTAGTTGCCCTGATCGAGCCAGACTTTCACCGGTGGGTCGTCACTGCGCGGGGCGGTCGGCGCCGCGGCGGACGGAGCGGGAGCAGCGAGCGAGAGCAGCAGCGGCAGCAGGAGAACCATGCGTAACCCCTCGATGGTCTACCCCGCGGTGCACCCGGAGTTCAACCAGACCCCGCCGTCTCCGGCAAGTCGCCGGAGGCGTTTGCGGGCCCGCCGTCAGCCTCGATAACTGGCGTGCGGCCGGTGGCGCGAGTTGGGTGCCGTTCGTCTCGATCGCGACCTCGAACCCCATCTCATGCAAGGCAGCGATGAGAGGCTCATCGAGCTGCAGCAATGCCCCAGCGATGCTGGCCCGCACGCAACCGAAATCTTCACCGAGACCTTCGCCCCTCCCGTCCGGTTCCCAAGCAGGGCTTAACACGTTCCTGACATGCCGGTATCTGACCGCCGCCGCCACCCGCCCCTATGATGGCATCTCGTCCTGACGCCGTCGGCAGGGCGGTGGGCTCGTCGGTGCCGTGCGGGCCGTCGAGCCAGCGGACAACGCGGTGAGCGCGGCACTGGTCTGGGGCTTCGACCACGTGATCGACGACAACGCCGAACCCACGCTACGGGAACGTCGCGAGACCTTCCGCTTCGACCTGTTGGCGATGAGGCTCTGGCCCAATCGACCGCAGCGTCTGGGTGCGTAACACGTCAGCCTATGCCCCTGCCCGCACGTAGCTTCGGGCTCGGCCTCGCAGCGCTGGCGGCGCTTGCCGCCGCGGCGGCGGGCCAGTCTGCACTGGACCGCTCGCCCAACCTCTCCGGCGGGTGGCTTGGGGCGGGCGGCACGCTGCAGTTCAACTTCCTGCACCGCTTCAGTGTCAGCGGCGCGCCCACCCGCAAAGTCAGCAACGCGCCGACCTTCCTGCTGTCGTACCGGCTCCCGCTGCCCCTGCTCCTCGGCTTCAACTATGCCACCTCGTCCGACATCGCGCCGCAGTTCCCCAACGAATGGGAGGTGTTCGGCCGAGTCGCGCCGCTGGCAGTGGATCGCGGCGGCCCGCTCGACGCGGCGCTGCAACTCGGGTACAACCAGGCGGCTCGCAGTGCCGACGCGGAGCTCACCTTGAGCCGACGCGCCGGGCCGCTGCGGCTGGTGGGCGTAGGGCGATACCTGTCGCACGGCTACGACCACGACACGACCCGCTACGCCGTGGGGGGCGGCGCTACGCTGCGGCTGCACCGGAACGTGGCGCTTGCGGCCGACGTGACCACCCTGCTCGATCGCCGGGCCGGTGAGAAGGCCGCCTGGGGGGCGGCGGTGCAGCTCGCCATTCCGTACACTCCACACACGCTCTCGCTGCAGGTGGTCAACACCACGACGGGGACGCTGCAGGGGGAGTCGCGGGGGACCGCCAACGTGCGGGGAGGCTTCGAATTCACCATCCCCTTTACCTTGAGTAGGTACTTCCGCCACGCCCTACCCGCCGCCCCGGCTGCATCGGCCGCGGACTCGGCGGCGCCGCAAGCCGCGGTCGACTTGCGGCAGCTCGCCTTCGCACCGAATCTGGTCGCGATCGGGGCCGGGGGCTCAGTCGCCTGGACCAACCGGGATGAGCTGCCGCACACCGTAACGGCGTATGACGGAACGTGGGACTCAGGGCCCATAGCCCCCGGGGTGACCTGGCGCCGCACGTTCGACCGCCCCGGTACCTACCGGTACCATTGCACGCCGCATCCGTTCATGAAGGGCGTGATCGTGGTCCGGTGATCACGAACCGGGGCCGTCATCCGCACGCACCCCTCGGGCTCGCTGCCGCGGGCTTAGCGCTCTGGATCAGCGCGGCGTGCTTCTCCGAGCGGGCGGCCGGGCCCGCCGCCGGCCCCGCCGAATGCCGCGTGCCCGTAGCGCTCATCGATTCGACCCACGTCCTGGTAGCGATTCGCGCCTTTGCGTTTCACCCCGATTCGATCCGGATCCCCGTGGGAGCCAGCGTCACGTGGGTGAACTGCGAGGATCCGGGCACCGAGCCCCACACCACGACGTCCGACGCTGGGGTGTGGGACTCGCCTGACCTAGCTCCGGGGGCGCGATACTCCCGGACGTTCGCTGTGGTCGGCGTGTTCCCCTACCACTGCACGCCGCATCCGTTCATGCATGGCAAAGTCGTGGTCCAGTGAACCCTGTTGGCGCACGAAAGGAGGCTGATCGGCGGAGCCCTACTCACGGACCGGGAGAGTGCTGGGAACCCTTTACGTACGGAGGCATAATGCGCGCGACTCAGGTACTTGCTCTGCTAGCCATCGCAATAGGGACGGCGCTGGGATGCAAGAACACCACCGCCATTCCCAGTAGCGTCGAGATCTACAGCGCGACGTTGAACGGCGCCAATGAGCGGCCGACCGCCGTGACGACCACTGCCACCGGGGCGGCGACTTTCACGGTGTTGGGGAGCCTCGTGAGCTGGAAAGTCGACATCACCACGGCCATCGACAGTGTGACCATCGGCCACATCCACCGCGGCGTGGCCGATTCGGCGGGCGGCGTCATCGTGAATCTCGCACCGACGCCCACCGGCGCGGGCTTCACCGGCACCGTGGCCAGCGGCTCGGCCACCGTAGTTGATTCGGTACTGACGCTCATGCGCGGTGGCAAGGCGTACGCCAACATCCACACGAAAAAGAACCCCGGTGGAGAGATCCGGGGGCAACTGGTCAGGCAGTAATCGCAGGGACCAACGGGACAGGGGGGGCCGGGTCGGCTCCCCCTGGTGGTCTCGTAATTGATCACCGGGGCGTCCGCCCTCGCGCCGTACAGGGTTCACGACGGACCGCAAACCGGTGAGACAGTCCCGCAACGGGTCGAGTAACCGCGTGAAGGTGTCATCCGACCCGACGTCGCTGTTGCGGCGAAGCCGGGCATGGCGAATGGCGCTCGGCTGGTTGGCGTCTGCCCATAACCCGACGCAGACACCGTCCGGGATTGCAAGGAGCCCCACTCGGCTCGTGGGTGGCGTTCAAGGCGACGAGCTCCGGCGCTACCGCAATGGGCGACTTGGTGCTGAGGGACGAGGAGATCGAGCCCGTGATGGCCAAACTCGCTGGGGGCGGGCTCGAGGTGACGGCTTTCCACCACCATGTGTTGCACGAGACCCCTCGCGTCTACTACGTGCACATCCACGGCGCGGGAGAGGCCGTCGCCCTTGCGCAAGCCGTCCGCGCTGCCGTCGACTTGACGCATACTCCACCACCCGCCGCGGGTACGGCTGCGTCGGCCGCCGGTCCGCTCGGCATTGACACGGCGCGTATCGCTCAGGTCCTTGGCCACTCCGGCAAAGTCAACGGCGGCGTCTATCAAGTGAGTGTGGCGCGGCCCGACACGACTTGGCAGGAGAACATCGTGATTCCGCCCGCCATGGGTATCGCCACCGCGCTCAACTTCCAGTCGACCGGCGCTGGGAGCGCGGCGATCACGGGTGACTTCGTGCTCCGCGCGGCTGAGGTGAATCCGGTACTGCGCGTCCTTCGCGAGCGGATTGAGGTCACAGCTGTTCACAACCACATGTTGGACGAACAGCCCCGACTCTTTTTCATGCATTTCTGGGCGGTGGGGGACGCGCTCAAGCTTGCTGAGGGACTGCGAGCGGCGTTGGACAAAGTGGACGTCGGGAGACCGAGCTGACGCATGAAGAGACCCCCCGTGCGGCTGGGGGGTCGCCGGTTCAAATCTCGTCGTCCCCACTGGTTGGAGATCAGGCCTTGCGTCGAGTGCCGGTGTGGGCCTTTTCTTCGACCCGCTCCCTGCGGTGAGTAATGCTGCGACCTTCTCCCAGCCTTACCAGCCGCGGTACGCCCCGTTACCCTATCACTAGCACCTGCTCGTGATAGCGATAATCGTCGCAGTCCGGCTCTGTGCCGTCAGCCGCCGAAGCTCGCCGGACCCCATCTCCACTTGGCCCGTCGCAGGTACGAGCGGAGCGTGAGTACGTCAGCCGACCAACCAAGCGCAAATGCGCCAAAGCAGAGCGCCAGGACCAGATGGTTGAGCGCGGCCCCGAAATACTGCCACGGAGCTGCGCCCGCGCCGGGATAGTTGGACGCGAAGAGAAGGGTCAGCATGTAGATGACGCCGCAGACACTCGCGGCGCGCACGAGCAACCCCAAGACGAGCGCCAGACCGATCGCCAGCTCGCCGTAAGCGACCAAGAACGCGATGGGGGTGCCGTGCGGAAGCACGAAATCCCGCAGCACCGCGACCATGAACGGGTACGCGCCGTCCGCGAGAAAGCGACGAATCCAGCCCTGGAAGCCGCCGCCTAGGGTGAAGGCGGTGCCAAAGACTTTATACTCGGCGAAGATGAGAAACAGGAGCCCTACCGCGATGCGGAGCCACGCGAGCACCATGGTGTTTCGGTCGGCGGCCTCATGCGGCAGTGGCATGAGCGTCCTGGCGGCTCAGGGTGACCTTGCGGTCGGCCGCTGCGCCACTGCAACGAGCGCGATCCCGCCTCGGACGTTCTGGGTCACCCGCACGACGAGCGCGCGTGGGGCGATCGCGTCGACGACGTCGTCCGCGATGCGCGCCGCCAGTGCCTCGCAAAAAGCGCCCTCGTTGCGAAAGGACCAGAGATAGTACTTGAGCGCCTTCGATTCGAGGCACCGCTCGCCAGGCGTGTACTCGATCGTCACGGTGCCGAAGTCAGGCTGCCCGGTGCGCGGGCACACCGAGGTGAACTCGGTCGCGGTGAGCGTCACGGTCTGCACGTCGGGAGCGGGGAACGCTTCGGCTTTGAGATACTCCTGTGCCTCGCTCGGGTTGGACGGCTTCGGCAGCGGTCCGCTCCGGGGGAGTGTCAACTCCTGCGTTTTCATCAGTCGGTCCCTCGACTCGTCACCGTTCGGGTTCATCGCTAGGTTCTCTAGTAACGTAACGCCGGCGGCGCAGTCCGCCCACCCGATAGGTTCGAGGGAGGATGTCGTGACGGACGCGAACCCCAAAGCGGTTGTGCTCCTGAGCGGCGGCGTGGACTCGACGACGACCCTCGCCCTCGCCCAACAGCAGGGCTTCGAGGTCTGCGCCCTGACCTTCCGGTACGGTCAACGCAACGCGCCCGAGTGCGAAGCCGCCCGGCGCATCGCCCGCCGGCACCACGTTGCGCGCCATGCAATTGTCGCATTCGACCTGCGGGAGTTCGGCGGGTCGGCGCTGACGGCCGACATCGCC
Source organism: Gemmatimonadales bacterium (assembly GCA_035635835.1). Classification (GTDB taxonomy): domain Bacteria; phylum Gemmatimonadota; class Gemmatimonadetes; order Gemmatimonadales; family GWC2-71-9; genus 13-1-40CM-70-15. The sequence goes on along the minus strand of DASQAH010000146.1, from coordinate 2,003 downwards.
GTGCCGAAGGATCGGGCCCTCGCCGAAATCGGCCAGGGCATTCCGGCCACGTATGTCCCGGCCCGGAACACGATCTTCCTCTCGTTTGCCCTCGCCTGGGCCGAGGTCCTCGGCGCAAGCGATATTTTCATCGGAGTGAACGCCCTCGACTACAGCGGCTATCCCGACTGTCGACCGGAGTACGTTGAGGCGTTTCAGCGTTTGGCCGACCTAGCGACCAAAGCCGGGGTCGAGGAGGGACGCCGCTTCCGTATCCACACGCCGCTCATCACGATGTCCAAGAACGACATCGTCCAGAGCGGGCTTCGGCTCGGCGTCGATTACGCCTTGACGTGGAGCTGCTACGACCCGTCGCCGCATGGCGAAGCGTGCGGGCGCTGCGATGCCTGCGTGCTGCGTCTCAAGGGGTTCAGGGAAGCTGGAGTCCCAGACCCAGCGCGCTACCAGACGCCCACGGGAGCCCACCGGTGAGCTACGCCGTCAAGGAGATCTACTACACGCTCCAGGGAGAAGGGGCGAACGCAGGGCGCCCGGCGGTGTTCCTGCGGTTCGCGGGCTGCAACCTCTGGTCGGGCCGGGAAGCCGACCGGGAACACGCCATCTGTGGCTTCTGCGACACCGATTTCGTCGGCACCGACGGTCCGGGCGGCGGGAGCTTCCCCGCCGCAGCGGCGCTCGCTCGCGCCGTGGCCGTGGCCTGGCCCCGAACGGCTTCGAGCCGGGGTCAGCGGTTTGTCGTCTGTACCGGTGGGGAGCCGCTGCTCCAGTTGGATGAACCGCTCGTGCGCGCGCTGCATGAAGGTGGGTTTGAAGTGGCGATCGAGACGAACGGCACGCTCCCTCCACCGCCGGGCATCGACTGGATCTGCGTCAGCCCCAAGGTGAACGCGGAACTCGTGGTGCGCGCGGGGGACGAGCTGAAGCTCGTCTTCCCTCAGGAGGGCGCTGCCCCGGAGCACTACGCCGCGCTTGAATTCCGACAGTTCTTCCTACAGCCGATGGACGGTCCTGAGCGCGAGCGAAACACGCAGCTGGCGGTTCGCTACTGTCTGCAGCACCCCCAGTGGCGCCTGAGTCTACAGACCCACAAGCTCCTCGGGATCCCGTGACGCGTTTCGTCACGCCACACATCCGTGAGGGGTCGCGAAGCGGGGAGCCCGGACCGACTCCCTGGTGGACTGCCTGGGGGTCAGGCGCCTTGATCCGCGGTTCCCGATTGGGACGACTGACCTGAAGGTCAGAGCGCCCTTCGTTTACCGGGCCCTTTCCGTTCCGGCGTGCGTGGCACTTGCGTGGCACTTTCGGGGTGCGAAACGCCCCCTTTTCGGGTTGCCGCGGGCGATCGGTCGGGGTGTTTCTTCTTGTCGCGACGGACTTTCCGCTCAGGGGGCAGGACGGCCGAATCGGGCGGTCGTCGGTTCAAATCCGACCGGTGGCTCTGCTGTTTCCGCGCCGCTGCTCGCTTTTCCTCGAGCCACCCTTCCCAAGCGCCGGCTCGCGTGGGATCGCCACGTTCTCATCGCCCTTCGAGGAGCAAGTCTCCGCAAGGCTGCGGCTGCCGGCCCGAGCGGCGTCTCCAAGCGCCGCACGACCAGAAGATCCCGGGTCCTGCGGGGGCCGGCGAGTCGCGCGGTGATCGCTACGTTTCACTCGTAACGAAACGCTGGTGTTGCGGCAACGCCCACCCGATAGGTTCGAGAGGGGATGTCATGACGGACGCGAACCCCAACATGCCGGGCTCACTCAAATCTGGCGAGGTGTACGGAGTCATGCCTGCACACGATGCGGTTCGTGCTCGACAATCGTCGGGGCGGGCCGGAAGGCCCCTAGCGCCCGGCATGTCGCACTTCTTCTCGTGGCCCTGCGGGCTCCTTGTCTCAGCCATCCTTCTGCCCGCCTCGTGCCGCTCCCCCGCCACGACGCCGGCGTGGCTGGTCGAGCGGGCCCGCCAGGAAGCCGAGCTGGCCGCGCGGTCGCAGGTGGTTCACGACTTCCGGTTCACC
>DASQAH010000145.1:0-7134 GCA_035635835.1 Gemmatimonadales bacterium | reverse complement strand
TGGCCTCTCCTTGAATCTCGCGCCCCTCGAATTCCGGCGCGTCGTCGGCCTGTATATCGCAACGCTGTTTGTCGTCTGGCAGATCGTTAATTTCATCGTATTCCGGTCGGCCCCGACCTTACCGATCGCGGTTGGCGGCGCACTCATCATCGCTGGGGGAGCCATCGTGACATTTTGGGGACGATGACACTCGCGCCGACAACAAAGCCGTTGGGCGCATTCCTTATCGCGATCTTCTTGGCTGTAGCGACATGCGTTCTCGTGGGTGTCGGTACGGCGCTCGCGTTCCCCGGATCGAAGTTGGAGGCGATCTGGCAGCTCTATCCCGCTCGCCGCGCTCTGCTTATGCCCTATCGCGTGTGGCTCGTTCCAGGGTTGGGGGCACTGACAATTCCGATGATGTCAGGCAGCATTGGATGTTTTCGTCACCGCAAATGGGGCTGGCGCTTGGCGGTCGCGATCATCGCGCTCAACGGGCTCGGCGACGTGACGCAGCTTGCTATGGGCCACCTCCTAGCAGGCGGTGCCGGGCTCGCAGCTGCCGGTGTGATCCTGTTCTATCTCTCGTGCCCTAGCGTACGGAACGCCTTTTCCTAGGACCGATGGGGCTCTGGGCCAGGTTCAGGTTCCGGTTTGGCACCGGCTCAGGCCATCGTCACAGCCGAATTGACTGCCCCGTGGTGAAGTCGAACAGAGTCGCGAGCCGGAGGCGGTAGTGTGCGACCCAGTAGCCACGTAGCGCCTGCACGAACTGCAGCACGGCCTGGTCTTTCTCCGTTTGTGCAATGTAGAGGTTGTCGAGGGTGATGCGCCCGATCACGTATCGGTTGTAGGCGACCTCGAACCGCTTGCCGGCCACGCTGTCCGCCTTCGTCACTAGGGCGAGCGTGCGCCGGGCTTGCATCAGGTTGAGCGCCGCGAATAGCGCTTCGTACGCCGTCTGCTCAACTGTGGCTTGCGAGAGACTCCTCACCCGCTCCCGGTCCGCCTGCGCAGCCTGCACCCCCTGCTCGCGTGCGCCCCATTGCCACAGCGGCAGCTGAACTGAGAGGGTGAAGCGCCGGGCCTCGAGCAGATTCTGGTAGACTAGGCTCGCGGCCGGCGCCGTAGCATTCAACCCGAAGCTGGCCTGCACGCTCGCCCCGACCCCGGTCGCCAACTTTGCCTCCGCCACGCTTCGGCGTGCCACCACGTCTTGGAGCACCACGTCGGCGAGTGCGGCGCGGTTATGGAGCGCCTCTGCGACGGCGCGCGCCGTGTCGACTTCGACCTGGGGCACCTCCCCCGAGACGGCGACCTCCAGTGGCGTGCCGACAGGGACGTTGAGCGCGAGGCGCAGAGCCGCCACGGCGCGATCCTGCTCGAGGCGCGCCGCCTCAAGGACAGTCCGTGAGCGCAACAACGCCAACTCACTCTGGAGCAGATCGTTCTCGCCGATCTTTCCGACTCCGAAGCGACCCGTGTTGAGTCGGTAGAGTGTGTCGTTTACCGCGGCGTTCGTGATCGCGTTGTCCAACGCCACGCGCGCCGCGTACACGTCGAAGAAGGCGTTGGTGACCTGCAGTGCGACCCCCTCCACCGCCTCGACGTATTGACGCTCCGCGAGCTCCGCTTGCGCAGCGTCCTGGCGCCGGTCCCACGCCGCCTCGTTCGGCCTGAGAATGTCCTGGCGCAAGCCGACAGCCACCGGCGTGGAGGACCACGATTCGAATCTTTGTTGCCCGCTCACCGAGAGGCGAGCGAGTGATGAGGAGACGAACAGATCACCCCCCGTCAGGGGAAGCTTCTGCGACAACGTCATCGTGAATGTTCCAGTTGTCTGCTGTTGTGGCTGGAACAGCGTGCTCCCGTCAGGCTGCAGCACCGGGATGATTGACCGGTTGTAGTCCGGCACCGTGCCGCCGAGAGAGAGCTGCGGCAACAGCCTCGAGCGGAATGCACCGTGGCGGTAGCGGGCCGCGTCGCGCGCGGCCCGGGCGGCGCTCGCCTGATGGCTCCGTTCCTGCGCGAGGGCGATCGCCTGCGTCAGGGTGATCGGCTCCTGCGCGCGGAGGTGGGCCGGGGCGCTCAGGGCAGCCGCGGCAAGCCACACCCCGAGCGCGAGCGTGGCGGGAAGCATGCGCATGGGGATCCTCCTGGGAGTCACTCGTAACGAAGGGAAACGACCGGATCCTGACGAGCCGCGCGATAGGCGGGGACGATGCCGAACGCGATGCCCACAGTAATAGACACTCCGAAGGCGACCACGACCGACAGGGAAGAAACGATGGTCTGGATACTGGCGATGCGCTCGATGCCCACGGAGAGACCGACGCCGACGAGGATCCCGGCCACTCCGCCGGCGAGGCTGATGAGCACCGCCTCGCTCAGGAATTGCAACAGAATGTCCTTCTGGGTGGCGCCGACCGCGCGGCGCACCCCGATCTCGCGAATGCGCTCCAGGACTGACGCGAGCATGATGTTCATGATCCCGATGCCGCCAACAAGCAGCGAGATGGAAGCGATCGCTCCCAGCACGACGTTGAAAATTGTCTTGGTGCGCTGCTCCTGGCGCAGCAACAGCTCGGGGATCGTGATCTCGAAGTCCACCACGGTGTTGTGCCGTCGCGCGAGCATCCGCTGCAGCACGTTGGCGACCGCCGGCACGAGCTTCGAGTCGGCCACGCGTACGATAATCCGGTCGAGCTGGTTCCGATTGGTGCGCTCCTGGCGCTGTTCGTCAGACTCCTGCTGGGCGTCGTTGCTCGTGAAAGTGCCGGCGCGGGCCGCCTGCTCGATGTCGCGCTGCGTGAGGAGGGCGCGGTTCCGGAATCGGACGAGCACGGTGCGCACCGGGAGATAGACGTCCATGTTGGCGTCGCGGATCCCCAGCCGTTGCGCCGTGTGGCTCGCCACTCGCCGATCTCTGAGCACGCCGATCACCGTCACCCACGTGTCACCGACCTTCAGCGGCCGGCCGATCGGGGTTTCGGTGGTGAAGAACCGCGTCCGCACGCCGTACCCGATGACGGCGACGGGAAGGCCCCGGTCCACCTGGAGCGGCGTGAATCCGGCGCCGGTCGCGACATCGAGGTTGGTGAGGCGGAAGTAGGTCGTGTCCACGCCCACGAGCTTGCCCGAGCGACGGCGGCCCTCCCGGGTGAGGGTCGTGTTGAGCACAATCTCCGCGCTCGTCACTTCGACGCCGGGGATCACCCGGGCGATCGCCTGGGCGTCCGCGTAGGTGAGCCCCGGTGAGAACTTGGTCACCTTTTTTTCTGGCTGGTCGGCGGCGGGGCCTTCGCGCTGCTCCACGAGCGGGGTGATCATCACGTTGTTGGAGCCGAGCAGGCGCATCTGCTCCAGGATCTCCCGCTCCGCGCCCTTGCCGATGGCGAGCATCGCGATGACCGAGGCGACCCCGAACAAGATGCCGACCGAGGTAAGCGAAGCGCGGAGCTTGTTGTGCCGCACGGCCTCGAGGGCGGTGGACAGGCTGAACCCGAGGCGCGCGACAAGTTGGCCGCGGAGCTCCGCCAGGCGCTCCCGAAGGCCGGCCACGGGCTCAGTCCCGCTTCGGCGGTGGCGCCCCGGATCGCACGGTTGTGTCACCGCCGGCAACAGGCGCGGGCCGCGCCGCAGCCGGTAGCCGCACCAGCGTCAACCGGTCGTGCCCCGGGGGCGGCGTGAGGAGCACCCGATCTCCCTCCTCGAGGCCCCGGACGATAATCACCTCGTCGTCATTCATCGCTCCCGTGACGACTTCTTGCTTGGAGATGCGTCCGCCGGACACGCGGTACACGAATGGCACGACGCCTTCGCTGCTCACCGCTTCGAGCGGTACGTATAGGGCGCTCGGCAGCTCGAGCGTCTCGATCGTGTTACCGGTGGTCATTCCGGGGCGCAGGGTCGAGTCCGGCTGCGCAACCGTTACGTGCACCTCGAAGACCTTGGCGTCGGCGTTCGGCCGCTGCTCGCCGACGTTCGCCACGCTCGCCACCGTCCCGCTCAGTCGCTTGGTGGGGTCGGCGTCCAGCGTCATGGCCACCGGCTGGCCGACGGCGAGCTTGCGGACGTCGATTTCGTTCACGTAGGTGACGGATTCCATCTGTCGTAGGTCGGGCAGGGTTGCCACCGCGGGATCCCACGACGTGACCTGTGAACCGGTCGTCCGCTTGCGCCCGTTCCACTCCTTCACGTAGATCACCATTCCGGGGCGGGGAGCCCGGATGGTGAACCCCGCCATCACATCCTGCACCACGCCCAGCAAGTTCCGCTGGCGCTGCAGGTCGGCGCCCACCTCGCGCATCTTCGCACGCGCCTGCTCGGTTTTCGTCACGTAGTCGGTGCGGGCCTGCGCCAGCGCGCGCTCGGCGCGCTCGTAGTCGATCTCCGCCTGCCGCCGAACGGTGGGCGCCTCATACACCGCCTCCTCCTTTGCGAGACGCTTCTCCTCCAAAGCCAGCTCCATCGTCCGGATGTTCTCGCGCGCCGTCGATAGCGTGAGCGTGGAGTCGAGCATCGCTTGCTCGTATTGCGCCTGCGCCTTCGTGAGCGCCAGCTGGACCTCGGCGAGCTTGGAGGCGAGGGTCGACCGATCGAGCTCCGCGACCACGTCCCCCTGTTTCACCACAGTCCCTTCAGGCACGATCGACTGAATCTTCATCTGATAGGCCTGGGCCTGCTGGGCGTTCGCTGGGGCGGTGATCTGGACGAACTGCCGGGCACGCAGTTCGCCGGCACTGGTCACGGTCACCGCGAACGGCCCTCGCTTGACTCGCGCGACGATGGAGGCATCGTCGGCTGCTGGAGCCCGGGCGAGGAGCCATGCGCCGGGCACGCCAAGGACGACGACGCCGAGGGCCACCAGCAGGCGCCGCGAGGGAGGCAGGGCGGGCAGCGGCGGGAAGCGCATGGGGATTCCTTTCAAGGCTCAACCACGATTAGACACCCCGTTCCGGGGTTCCGTTCCGACCGGGGCAGTGTGGCGGCAACGCGACCCTTGCTCCAATGAACGCAAATCCCGTTACCGGCCAACGCCCAAGATTAAGCCCCAGCAACGGCCTTGCGGAAGGCTCAAATCGTACGCGCTGCCCGCTCGTGGAAGGGACCCAGCGCCACCCACTCTCAGAGAGGGCGGCCATGATCCGTGGTCGATGGTCAACTGTAACAAAATGCGGAACACTCTGTACTCCGAATCGGACTCCCCGCCATGCCTGCTGGAGCCGTGGTGACAATGGCGGCGTTGCTGGCTAGCGCTGGCTGGCGCGCGCGTAGGCGATTGGAAAGACAACGGCCAGCCTGGCGAGCGCTGGCCGTCACGGACTGCGAATCGAGCGCTCTACCACTGAGCTACGGTGGCGATCGCGGGAACAGCGTCTAACTTAGCGGCGTGCTGTTCCAAGCAGTACTCGACCTGCGCCCCGCGCCACTACGGTTTCAGCGTAGCGTGATGGGAAAAAGGGTGCTCGGCGCATCATGAGCGCCCGGTCTGGCCGCGAGGTCCGGTTTGCCGACAAGGACGCCGCCCTGCGAGACGACGTTCGCACGCTGGGTGCGCTGGTCGGCGATGTGATCCGCGAGCAGGGCGGCGAGGCCCTGTTCCAGCGGGTTGAAACGGCCCGTATCGCCGCGATCCGTCGGCGCGAGGGAGCAGCGAAGGGCGAGGAGGAGCTGGAGGCCGCCGTGCAGGCGCTCGGGCCTCAAGAAGTTGGTGAGCTGGTTCACGGCTTCGCCGCGTACTTCGACGTCGTGAACCTGGCCGAGCGCGTCCACCGGATCCGGCGCCGCCGCGACCACCTGCGCGCCGGCGCGACCGGGGCCGCTCCGCAGGAAGGCAGTCTCGAAGACACCCTGCGGCGCCTCGCCGCCACAGGGCTCGGCCCTGCCGACGTGCGCCGGCTGCTCGAGCACTTGGTGTTCGAGCCGGTCTTTACCGCACATCCGACGGAAACGACGCGCCGGACCTTGCTCGAGAAACAGCAGAGCATCGGCCGGCTCCTCGTGCGGCGACTCGACCCGTCGCTCACTCCCACCGAAGAACGGGCCACTCTGGGCCGCATCCGAGAAGAGATCACGATCGCATGGCAGACGGAGGCTCGCCGCACCCAGCGGCCCACCGTGCTCGACGAGCTCGAGCACGTGTTGTTCTTCCTGACCGATGTCGTCTATCGCGTCGTGCCGCCGTTCTACGAGGAGTTGGCGGACGCTCTGGCCGCGGTGTACGGAAGCGCCGGGGCGGAGATTCCCGTCCCGCCCGTGCTGCGGTTCGGGTCCTGGGTGGGCGGGGACATGGACGGCAATCCCAATGTGACCGCGGACAGCGTACGCGCCGCCCTTGCTCGCCACCGTGCGCTGGTGCTCGAGTGTTATCAGCGGGAGACGGTCGAGCTGGCACAGCGGCTCACCCAGACCCGTTCGCGCGTGGGCGTGGACGACGCAGTAGTCCAGCGAGCGGCCCACTACGCGGACCGCTTCCCCGCCGCGCTTGAGGCAGTGCCCGCACGCTATCGCGACATGCCCTACCGGCTGCTGCTGCGGCTAATGGCCGCGCGGATCGGCGCGACGCAACGCGACGGGAGCGAGGGCTACGCTGGAGCCGACGAGTTCGCCGCCGACCTGGCGTTGTTGAGCCAAAGCCTGGCTCACCACGGCGGCGTTCACGCCGGGCTGTTCAGCGTGCGGCGCCTCGAGCGGCGCGTCGAGACGTTCGGCTTTCACCTGGCGACGCTCGACGTGCGGCAGGACGCTTTGGTGCACCGCAGCGTGATGGGCCACCTGCTCGGCGATCCGACCTGGCTCGAGCGCACCAATGTCGAGCGAGCGGCCCGGGTGCGGCGCGCCCTGGCGAGCGGAGAGCGCCTCGTCACGCCGCCGGATGACGAAGCCCAGCGCACGCTGGCGGTCTTCGCCGCGATCGCGGAGTGCCTGGCGCGCTACGGACCGCGCGCTATTGGTCCGTACATCATCAGCATGGCGCAAGGGCCGGACGACGTGCTGACCGTACTGCTGCTTGCGCGGTGGGGTGGCCTCGGCGCAGGCGGAGCCGTGCCCCTGGACATCGCCCCGCTGTTTGAGACTGAGCACGACCTCACGGCGGCGCCTACCGTGATGGCCGCGCTCCTCGCCGATGAGGTCTATCGCGCGCACCTCGAG
>DASQAH010000144.1:0-5607 GCA_035635835.1 Gemmatimonadales bacterium | reverse complement strand
CCGGGAGCGGGGTGGGGGAGGGTTGGGGGGTTGGGGGGGGGGGGGGGGCCCGCCAGCGCGAGCAGCCGGTCTACCTCGTGACCCTCGGCCGGCCGGCGCCGCGTCTCGGTGTAGAGCAGCCGCCAGCCGTCATGGAACCCCACGCGACGCGGGACGCGCGCCAGCCAGGCCACCGCAGCCGAACGCAGCGAGCGGTGCGGCAAGTAGGCGGTGGCGTAGCCTTCGGCGCGCAGCTGGCGCGCCAGCCGGCCGAGGCCGCGCCACCCGCGGTCGGGGCCGCGCTTGGCGTAGGGGATGACGCGCCGCACCGCCGGATGCGTCTCGAGCAAGGGAGCGGCCGCGGGCGTCGTCACCACGTCGAGTGGGCCGTCCGATTGGGCGAGCGCCCGCAGCAGCGGCGTGGTCAGGACGACGTCGCCCAGGAAGGCGGTCTGGATGACGAGGCTAGTCAACCTGGAGCACCGCCAGGAAGGCTTCCTGCGGGATCTCCACTGTGCCCACTTGCTTCATGCGCTTCTTTCCTTCTTTCTGTTTCTCCAGGAGCTTGCGCTTCCGGGTGACGTCGCCCCCGTAGCACTTGGCGGTCACGTTCTTGCGCAGCGGTCGGATGGTCTCGCGCGCGATAACCTTGGTGCCGATAGCCGCCTGGATCACCACCTCGAACAGCTGCCGCGGAATGAGCTCCCGGAGCTTCTCGGCGATCTTGCGCCCCCACTCGTACGCCTTGTCACGGTGGATGATCACGCTGAAGGCGTCCACCGCCTCACCGTTGAGCAGCATATCGAGCCGCACCAGATCCGCGGCGCGGTAGGCGAGAAACTCGTAGTCCAACGAGGCGTAGCCGCGCGAGATCGTCTTCAGCTTGTCGTAGAAATCGAGGATGATCTCGGCGAGCGGAAACTCCCAGCTGAACTCGACGCGTGTGGGGTCGACGTAGTGCATCCCCAGGTACACCCCCCGCCGCTCCTGGCCCAGCTTCATCATGGCGCCGATGTACTCCGACGGCGCGAGGATACGGGCCTTCACAGAGGGCTCTTCGATCCGCTCCACCGTCGAGCCGTGCGGCATCACGCTGGGGTTCTCCACGAGCTGCATCGTGCCGTCCGTGCGGTAGACGTGGTACTCCACGCTCGGCACGGTGCTGATGAGGTCGAGGTCGAACTCCCGCTCGAGCCGCTCGCGTACGATCTCCATGTGCAGCAGGCCTAGGAAGCCGCAACGGAAGCCGAAGCCGAGGGCGATCGACGTCTCCGGCTCGTAGTGCAGCGACGCGTCGTTCAGCTGCAGTTTCTCGAGCGCGTCGCGCAGCTCCTCGTACTGCTCGGGGTTGGTGGGATACAGGCCGGCGAACACCATAGACTGGATGTCGCGGTAGCCCGGCAGCAGCGGCGCGTCGCGGTGCTCGGCGTCGAGCACGGTGTCGCCGGGGCGCGTGTCCCGGACTCCGCGCACGTTGGCGACCATGTAGCCGACCTCGCCGGCCTCCAGCTGCTCGCCCGGCTTGTGGCCGAGCTGCAGGTAGCCGACTTCGTCGACATCGTACACGTCGTCCTTGTGGGCGCCGAAGGTGATCTTCACGCCAGGCCGGATCACGCCGTCCACCACGCGGATGCTGGGAATTGCTCCGCGGTAGCGGTCATAGTAGGAGTCGAAGATTAGGGCGCGCAGTGGGGCCTCGCGGTCCCCGCGAGGCGGGGGCACCCGGTGCACCACGGCCTCGAGCAGCTCGGGCACCCCGGTGCCTTCCTTGGCCGAGATCCGCAGGATCTCCTCGGGCCGCGTGCCGATGACATCATGGATCTCCTGGGCGCGGCGGTCCGGCTCGGCCCCGGGGAGGTCGATCTTGTTGAGGACGGGGATGATTTCGAGGCCGGCATCGAGGGCGAGGAACAGGTTCGAGAGGGTCTGCGCCTGAACACCTTGCGCGGCATCCACCACGAGGATCGCCCCCTCGCAAGCGGCGAGGGAGCGGGACACCTCGTACGTGAAGTCCACATGGCCCGGCGTATCGATCAGATTGAGCTCATAGAGCTGGCCGTTCCTGGCGTGGTAGGACATGCGGACGGCGTTGAGCTTGATCGTGATGCCCCGCTCCCGCTCCAGATCCATGGTGTCGAGGACCTGCTCGCGCATGAGCCGCTTGTCGAGCGTGCCGGTGAGCTCGATGAGTCGGTCGGCCAGGGTGGACTTGCCGTGGTCGATGTGAGCAACGATGCAGAAGTTACGGATGTGATCTTGACGCATTGGCGGGAAATATAGCCCTCAGCCATCAGCTCTCAGCCATTAGCTCTCAGCCATCAGTTCAGCGGGGCTGACGGCTGACAGCTGACGGCTTACTTTCCTGGGTATCCATCGTTCATGACCTCCATTATTGGCTGGTTCGATCCTGCCCCCAAGGGCGGCTTCGTCCGTGTCGCCGCCCACAGTTATCTCCCGGCCACGGGGGATCCTCCGGTGCGCCTCGCCGGGGGGGGGCTGCGGCGCGGCGACCTCGTGACGCTGGAGCACGGCCAGGTACTGCAGGTCAATGGTCTCCCGGTACAGGCGGCGCTCGAGCGCCCGGAGTTCGGCTCGCTCGGCGCGGTGCACCCGAACCGGCCGCTGCGTCTGGAGACGGACCAGGCGTCCGGTCCCCGCACGGCAGAAACCCAGCGAGTCCTAGATCTCGTCTGCCCACTCGGCTTCGGCCAGCGCGCGCTGATCGTGTCACCCCCCAAGGCTGGCAAGACGGTGATGCTCCAGGCGGTCGCCGAGGCCGTGGCCCTGAACTATCCCACCGCGACCCTGCTCATCCTGCTTGTGGACGAGCGGCCCGAAGAAGTGAGCGAGATGGTGGATTGGGGCCGCGGGGAGGTGATCGCCTCGAGCTTTGACCTCCCGCACGAGCGTCACGTCGCGGTGGCCGACATGGTGTTCGAGCACGCGCGGCGCCAGGTGGAACTGGGGCGGGACGTGGTAATCGTGCTCGACTCGCTCACCCGGCTGGCGCGCTCACACAATACCGCGGGCCGCAGCAGCGGTCGCACCATGTCGGGCGGGCTCGACGCCAACGCCCTCGCCAAGCCCAAGGCGCTGTTCGGCGCGGCGCGCGCGGTGCCCGGCGCCGGCTCGCTCACGGTGATCGCGACGGCGCTCATCGAGACCGAGAGTCGCATGGACGACGTGATCTTCGAGGAATTCAAGGGAACGGGGAACGCGGAGCTGCGCTTATCCCGCGCGCTCGCCGACCGGCGCATCTACCCGGCGGTGGACGTCGCCGCGAGCGGCACCCGGCGCGAGGAGTTACTCGCTGATCCCCCCACCGTCGAGGCGAAACAGAAGCTCCGGCGTGGCCTCGTGGACCTTCCGCCGGAGCAGGCGATGCAGGGACTGTTGCAGCAGGTGAAGCGCACCAAAACCAATCAAGAGCTGTTGAGCGGCATCAAATGATGATGAAGGCGTAGCGGTTCAGTTCTGTCCCTGCACGATGCGCCGGAAGCTCTCGGGATTCCACTTCGGCCGCTCGATGGCGTTGGCGATCTCGAGCCCGAGATAGAACACGAGTTTGACGATCCGTGACTCCTTTTCACCGTCGATCTTGGCGACTTCGTCGGAGACCTGATGGTAGTCCGGGTGCGTGCCGTTGAAGAAGAACAGGATCGGCACACCCTTCCTCGCGAAGTTGTAGTGGTCGGAGCGGAAGTAGAAGCCCTCCTGCGGCCAGATATCGTCGATCGGCTGCATGTGAAGCTCGGGGTGGGCCGCGCCGACGCGGTTGAGCGTCGCGCCCAGGTCCGAATGCTCCTTGCCGATCACCGCGATCGTATCCCGCCAGTTACGACCCACCATGTCCGTGTTCAGGTCCGCCACCACGTCGGCGAGTGGGACGGTGGGGTGGTCGGTGTAGTACGAGCTGCCCCAGAGGCCGCGCTCCTCACCGCTCACGGTCATGAACACAAGGGAGCGTTTGGGCCGCGGCGAGAGCCGGGAGAACGCGGCGGCTGCTGCGAGGACCGCCGTCGTGCCAGAAGCGTCGTCGTCCGCGCCGTTGCAGATCGAGTCGGCGCCCCGGGCGACGCACCCTTCGCCCGAGCCCGGCGTCCCCAAGTGGTCCATGTGACCGGTGAAGAACACGTATTCGTGTCTGAGTCGCGGATCGCTGCCTTCGAGGATGCCGATGACGTTTGGCGCCGAGAGCCCGGTCATCACCCGTTGTCGGAGGGCGAAGTGAGCGACCACGCCCGGGACGGGCCGAATGCGCAGGGGTCCGTTCCGCGTGAGCGCGGAGGTATCGGCGGCGATCCCGGTGCCGCTCAGCGCGGCGAGCACGCGGTCGAGACGAACGAGGAAGATGGGCGTGCTCGCAGCCTCCGGCGCTGCAAACTGGATCACCGGCCTGGATTGCTGCTCCGTGCGTTCCTGCCACTGCTGCTCGGGCAGTGTCGTGGCGAAGAGGATCGCCGCGGGCTGCGCTTTGCCGATCGCCTGCTGGAGCCTCCCACCGCCGAAGCCCAGAAAGAGGAGAACCTTGCCGTTCAGCTGCTGAGGATCGGCCGGACTATCGGCGGGCGTGCCACTCACCACAACCATCTCTGCCACGGACTCCCCCCCTCCCCCCCCAGCGGGCGCCTGACCCCGGAAGTAGGATGCATCCCGGCCCAGTCGCCATTCCGCCCGAACATCGCCCGTGAGTCGGACATAGGAGCTCTCGGGGACGATCGCCATGGACGTCAGCGGATAACGCTGCTCGTAGCTGCTGTTGTCGCCCCCCGGCTTGAGGCCGAATCGCCGAAACTGTGCGGCGATGTAGGCGGCCACCTTGTCGAGCTGCGGGCTCGGGGTCGCGCGGCCCAGCATCGAGTCGTCGGCAAGGATGCCGATCCTTCTGATGACGTCGGCCGCGGTAATGGAGCTGACGGCTTCCTGGACCGACGCCGGGGACTGCGCCGCCAGTAGTCCCGGCAGCAGTGTCAGGAAGGAGAGACGAAGCGGCGTGGCCATGGCCAAAAGCTAACGCGCCCTTCCGAGAGCGACCACGGACCGGGGGGGGGAGGGGGCGCGTTCAGGAGTCGGCAGCCGCTAAGGCCGGCGCCGACGGAGCTCGGGCTGGTTGTCTCTCCCACCCCCCCCACTCTTGTCCCTCTCTTGCGCTCGGGGAGGCGGAGGCGGGGACGGGGGCGAGACGTCCCGACGGGACTCGGCTCGCGGTGGCTGGCTCCGCGGCTCGACCCGCGCCTGCTCCCCCCCCCGTGGCTGCACAGGCCGGCTCACCTCGGGCTGCCGCCCGCGGTCGTCACGTCGATTGCCTCCGCCACGCTCAGGATCGGTTGGACGCCAGATGGGCGGGCTCACTTGCTGCCGGCTTCCATCATTGTGCCGATAAGGCCGATCCCGCCCCCCCCCGCCCCCCCCCGCCCCCACACTCTCGTCCGGACGAGTCGGGTGATCTGGGCGATCCGGATGATCCCGGTGGTCCGGATGGTCTGGGTGATCGGGCTGATTCCGGCGGCCCCCTCCACGCTCCCCCCCTCCGCGGTTCCCATCGCCGCCGGTCGGTTGATCGGGTCTGTCGCGTCGTGGCAGGTCGCGCGGCGGAAGAATGACTCCCCGACGGGTGTCGTCATTCAC